>JALGUI010000684.1 GCA_029820915.1 Candidatus Zipacnadia bacterium
ATGTCTCGGTCATCGCTGCTCCTCGTGCTGGCTGCTGTCATCTGTTTCGCAGGTTGCGGACGGCCGGGCGACTCGAGGCGATTCGGCGCGCAGGCGGAGGCGCAAGTCGCGCCGGAGCAGGCTGAGGCGCAGGCGGGCGAACCGCGTCTCCTCGAGGCGCCGGAGTTCCACGACGGGTGCCTACACGTAGTGGACACGCACGGACAGCCCGTGGCCGGGGCGACGGTCTGGCGCATCCGTGGCTACGGCTGGTATGCCGAAGCTGACGGTGAGTTCACCACGGATGACCGGGGGTGCATTCCCGACGCTGTCCCCGTCGGAACGCTCTTCCGCTATGTAGCCTACAAGTCTGGCTACGCCCTCGGCCGCGAGGAGCCGGTTCTGCCGGGTGCCGACCGCGTGATACTCCTGCCACCACCCTCAGGCCGCCGTGTCCGCGTGCTCGGCCCCGATGACGAGCCTGTCGCGGGTGCGCGGCTCTACCCCGGTGCCTATCCCGGGGACGCCCCACAGCCGCTGTGGGGCGAGACTGACGCCGACGGCTACGCCACTCTCACGCTCTCGAGCGACTACCGGCCGCCCTTGGGTTACCGGGTGATCGCGCCGGGGCTGGCGATGGAGTACTACGGCGAGACGGCAGACGTCGTGCGTCTGCAGCGCGCAGGATCGCTCGTGGTGCGGGCCGTTGGGACGGATGACCGCGCCGGCCACGCGGGATGCACTGTCTCGGCCGGCCTTCTGCAACGCTTCGGCGGCCGTGACCGCATCACCGTCGAGAACCTCGCTCCGGGGACGCTGGTTCTCTACCTGGCGCCTTCCAGCGACGACCGTCTGTACCCCGTTGAGCCGCGTCGCGAGGTGCAGATCGAGGCCGGTCAAACCACGCAGATCGACGTCGAGTTCCGGCGCGCCTGGCCCGTGTCCGGGCGCATTGTGGGAGAGGACGGGGTGCCGATCGTGAATGCTGAGGTCATCGTCCATCCGGTGGAACGGGGCGTAGCGGTGCCCAGGGGTGTCATCACCGACGCTGCCGGCCGGTACTCGCTTCATCTTCTGCCGGGCGCCTACCGGCTGTTTCCGTCCGACGTCCCGCCGCCGCACACGTTCTATCGAACTTCCCGTAACGCGCTCGAGTTCGCGGTTGACGCGACTGAGGACAACCGCGTGCCCGACTTCGTCGTCCCGCTGGGCGTCACCATCCGCGGTCGCGTCGTCGATGAGGACGGCAGGCCCGTACCGCGTGCAGAGGTGCTGTACCTGGGCGAGACGAGCAGCGCGGCCTATATGAATCCGCCTGTGGGCGGGGGCCTCAGCCACCCCATCGCTATCACCGATCAGAACGGGGAGTTCGCGAGCCCCGGCTGGTTCCCATGGCGGCTGACCTTTGCCGCGCGGACCGAGGACGCCGTCAGTGTCGAACCAGTCGTCGCCGCCGTGGCTGACGGCACCTTCCTGGAACTGCCGGTGAGCCACGAGGCCGCCGCGTGGCTGGAAGGCGCGGTCCGCACGACGGACGGCCGCCCCGTGACGACAACCTCTGTGCTGATCACCGCCGCCCGCCTCCCGGGATGGGGCGGACCTGATCGCCGGGGCGAACCGAGTATTCGACCGCCGGGGGGCTGGGCGCGGGTTCAGCTCGACGCCGCGGGCGAGTTCCGTCTCGGGCCTTTGATCCCCGGGGCGTACTCGGCCCGCGTACAGACATTCACGCCGTCCGAGCAGCGCCCGGAAGCTCGCCAAGTCGTCCTCAAGCCGGGCAGCACTGAGCGCGTTGTGCTGACCGTCGAGCCCTCCGACGTCGCCATGCCGGAGGTAAGGTGACGGCCGGCCTGCAGAGTGTCACCCCTTCGCACCTGATGTCCTTGCCGGGTGCTCTTGCCCGCGCGGACATGGCCCTGCCTGACCGGCCGGAGATGCTGTGGTTCCTCCAGGAGCGGTAGCATCGCTGCCGGTGGCGTTGCCGTTCATGGAGAGGCGGGACCCCGTTCCCGCCTGTGCCGTTGTTGTCCGTATGCCCCGGCGCTGGCTTCCACGGCATTGACAGGCAGGAATGCCTGTCCCACGATGACGGCGCAGAACCATCGCGTCGGGCGCTACTCGCCAACCACCTCGTAGCCGCCGGGGCCGTCGCCGGCGAAGATCACCTGCGT
>JALGUI010000685.1 GCA_029820915.1 Candidatus Zipacnadia bacterium
CATGCGGTTGGGCACGGTCGGGAAGCTGGCGGCGTAGGCGTTCTCGAAGACGCACGACTGCTCGGCCAGCCGGTCGAGGTTGGGGGTCTTCACGCGCTCGCAGCCGTAGAGGCCGAGATGGTCGCGGCGCATGGTGTCGGTGATGACGAGGATGACGTTCACGGGCGCTCCTCCTCCGGGGATGGGCTGGCGCGCTCCTTCCCCGCGCGGGCCCCGTCTCCCTCCGCCGGTGCCTTGCGTATCTCTTCGCGATGGCGACGGCGACGGCGACGGCGCGGGGAGGGGGCTTTCTTGGAAGAAAGCCCCCTCCCCCGACCGCTCCGCGGTCTCCCCCTCCCCGAAAGAACTCAAGTCTGCGCACGGAAACGTCACGGTGAGGCGGACGGGGCCTGGCGCGCTGACAGTGGACGGCTCGCGCGTAACCGTGGCGCCGGGGCGCGCCTGCGGCGCACGCCCTGCGCTCCCGGTTTCGCGCGTAACCAGCCGGACGGCGCGCAACGTCGCGACCGGTGAGGGGAATCGGCCGGGCGTCGCCCGGGGCGCCCGCGGCCGGCTCGCGCGCTTCGTCCGCTGCTTCGCAGCGACCTGCGCGCGCCTCGTCGGTGGGCAGCGCTGCGCGCTGCACGCGCCCTCGCCGCTCACGTCTGCGACGCAAGCGCCTCCTGCGCCCGGGGCGCCAGGAGCGGACCGACTTTGAGGCCGAGCAGTCTGGAAGCGCGGAGCCGCCGACACGTGCACGCGACGACCTGTGGCCAGTGCATGGCCGCCTCCGCGCGTGTGCCGCAGAGGTCGCCCCGCCCGGCGTCGGGAAGTGCCGCCGAGCAGACACCGCCGGCCGCGTAGGTGGGCCCTCCCGCCCGTCGGCGGGACCTGTGCGCGCCTCCGGCTTCCGGTCCGACTCCGCCTTGCACGCACGAGGAGTGATCGCCGCCATGCGCATCCACGCCATCCTGCTCTGCCTGCTCGCGCTCGCGTGGCCGGGGGTTGGCGCCGAGGTTTGCCGGCCGCACGAGCACTTCGGCGCGCCGGTGTGGTCGGCGTACCGGCCGATGTGGGCGGATCTGCGCGATGGCGCCGCCAGCTTCGACCGCCCCGAGTTCGTCGCCGACATCGAGCGCTACCGGCCGCAGTCGATCAAGGTCTATCCGCCGTTGCGGCTTGACGGGACGGTCGAGGAGGCGCGGGAGGGCCTCCTCGCGACGCGCGCGATCGTGGCCGCTGCCGCCGCCCGGGGCATCTCGGTGCAGACCAACACGGGCATGTACTACACGCCGGTCACGCGCGATCCCGAGCCGCCCGCGAGCATCTGGGACCCTGCGGCGTGGCGGGCCTTCGAGGAGGTCCTCGGCGCGCCGCCCGCCGGCGACCCGATCACCTGGCTGCAGGTGCGCGCCGACGGCTCGGCCGCGAACCTGGGCGCCCACCGCTACGGCTGCCCGAACAACCCCGACTGGCGGCGCTACCTGCTCGGCTTCTGGCTGGCCCAGCAGCACGCGGGCGTGCGCGGCGGCTATGTGGACAATCCGCTGATCGTGGAGGGCGCCTGCTGCTGCGAGTGGTGCCGGGCGGGCTTCCGCGAGTGGCTGGCCGCGCGTTTCAGCCCCGCGGAGCTGCGTGCGCACTTCGGCCTTGCGGGCGCCGATGGCGTTGAGCCGCCGACCGATGCCACCGCCGCGCTGTGGCCGCAGTGGCTCATGTTCCGGCGCGACTCGATGGCCGGCTTTATGCGCCACCTGCGCGATGAACTGCACGCGCGCGACCCCGGCTTCATGCTCTCGTGCAACATGGGCGCGATCCCCAACGAGGTCTTCGTCGGCCGCGGCATGGACCTGCCGGCGCTGGCCGCCGCCTGCGACTACCTCTACCCCGAGGCCTTCGCCGCGCCGCGCCGGGCGGGCGACGTGGCGCACGCGACCGCGGGGTACTACCGCTATCTCTTCGCCGCCGCGCGCGGCCGACCGGCGACGCCGCTGGGCGTGAAGTGGCTGCTGCGCGCGGGCGAGTACGAGAGCGACCCCGGCCAGGCGAGCCTGCATGGGCGCACGCTCCTGCAGCTCGCCGAGGCCGCCGCCTGTGGCTGCGCTTACGAACCGCACCTGTCGGTGGCCCGCTACGCCCCCGCCTACGGCCGCGCGGTGGAGGAGTGGCTGCCGGGCAGAGCAATCTCGCCGACGTGGGCGTGGTGTGTTCGCTGTCGGCGTATTATCTCGGCGGCAAGCCCGCCTTCATGCCCACGCTGGGAGCGCTGGAAGCGCACGGCATCCCGTTCGAGGCGCTGCTGCCCGAGGACCTGGACGCCGACGACCTCGCCAGCCGCCTGCGTGTGATCGTCCTCCCGCCCACGCCCATGCTCAGCGACGCGCAGATGCGCGGCCTCGCGGGCTATCTCGAGCGGGACGGGCGGCTGGTGGTGCTGGGTGAGTCGGGAACGCATGACGAGCGCGGCTGACGAGCGCGGCCTCCCACGCGGGGATGGGCCGCTGATGGTGCCGGCCGGTGGGGGAAACGGGGCTGAGCCCGGTGCTGGACGCGTCGTGGTCCTGCCCGCCGAGGATGGCGCGGACGCGGCCGCGCGCTGGGCCGGGCGATTGCGGGACGCGCAGCCGCTGCTGCGCGTGCGCGGCGGGCGTTTCGTGCGCGGCACGCTCATGCACCGGCCCGACCCACCCGCGCTGCTGGTCAATCTGCTCAACTACGATGCGCCCACCTCCGGC
>JALGUI010000686.1 GCA_029820915.1 Candidatus Zipacnadia bacterium
AACTGCACGTGCCGGTCGAACCTGTGCAGCGCCTCGTTGTGGTAGAGGTCGCCGGCGCGCCTACCGCGCGGGGATGAGCAGCGCCTCAACCGTGGGCGCAAACAGCGGCGGTACGCCACGCAGGTCCACGTGGTGATCGTCCATGGGCATAGTGGTCGGGCGGGCGAGCCGCAGCAGCCACGCCTGGCCCGGAGCCCCCTCAGGGAGTTCGACCTCGAACTGATGGGTCCAGGCGCTGTTGTCCACCTGATCGACGATGACGCCGTCAGGGCTGATGAGCGTCGCGCGCACTCCCTCGCCGTCGCCCTCGCCGGACACGCGCACCGCGAACTCGCGCGTGCCCGCGGGCACCCAGAAGTAGAAGTCGCCGGGGCTCGTGGTGAGGCGGATGGGCCCGCTCTCGCCGTTCAGGTTCAGCGGATGGCTGCTCTCGACGATACACAGCAGGTTGGCCCCGGGGGCAGCGTTGATGCGGTACAGGCCGGCCGCCGGCGCCGTGAAGGCCACCTCGGCATCTTCCATGAAGGGCGCTCTGACGACGCAGACCTGCTGCCCCGAGGGTCCGGCCACGGTGATCGGCAAGTCCACCGCGCGGTAGTTGCCCACCTGCCCGAAGTGCGCGGTGAGCGAGACCTCGTCGCCCTCCTCCGCGTGCAGGATCCAGTGGCCGGTGTAGCGCGCTCGGCCGTGCGCGAAGCCGCAGGACCGCGCCGGAGCGTCCGGCGCGAGCGGCCGCAGGTTCAGGCCGTCGAGCGTCATGCGCGGGATGTCCCGCCACGCGCTCACCGGCATCCACTCCGCCAGGATCTCCGGGGTCAGGGGCGCTGTCTCGCGCCGGCCGCCCCGCCCGATGATGAGCACTCCGGTGATGTCCTCCAGCCCGACGCCCCCCGCGTTCACGTAGCTGATCGGGGCACGCTTGACCGCGTCGCTGATCACGCAATCGACGAACTCGATGCCGCCCGCCGGAGCGGTGGCGTCCTGCCGACTGAGCAGCACGATCGGGCTGGCGCTTGGATCGTCGGCCGCGGGGTCGATGACCGAGCAGTCAACGAAGCGGGTGCGGGCGCGCACCGCGGGCTTGGTCACGGAGATGGCCGGCCCGATCGAGTCCCGGAACACGCAGTCCACGAAGTCGATGGCGCCATTGGGCGTCTCGTCAACGCTGCCGCTGAGGTCGACGCGGACCGAACCATGGTCCCCGGTGCTCGCGCAGTTCTCGAAGGTCAGGGAGATCTCAGGAGACGAAGCTCCCATGTTGCGCAGCGCGAGCAGGATCCCGTTGCCGGCGTTGTTGATGAACCGGCAGTTGCGCATGACGCAGTTGACCAGCCGCTCGCCGGGGCGGTTGGGCTCGAAGTCGATGCCGGCCATGGGCGCGGTGCCGCCGGTGTCGCGCAGCACGGTGTTCTCGATGAGCAGGTTCTCGGCATTGATGACGCTGATCCCCTGGCGGTAGTGGCCGGCGCAGGTGACGTCCCTGACGTGCACGTCCCGGTTCGGGTTACCGGCGCCGTCGCTGCCCAGGTAGATGCCGTCGCCGCCGCTGCCGATGAGGGTCAGCCCATGGACCCTGACATTCCTGCAGGCGCCGAGGAACAGACAGTGGCGCCAATCGCCGCGCTCGTACAGCTCGGGGTCGGCGTAGTCTTCACGCCACATGCGCCAGGTGGCGCCGTAGCCGATCAGCGACAGGTTCTCGCAGTTGCCGGCGCTGAAGAGGATGTCGTTGCGGCGCCTGAACTCGCCCCGCTTGGCGACCACCTCGACGCCTTCCTCGAAGACGATCTCCTGGTTGCTGATCAGCGTGAGCGGCCGGACGATCCAGGGGCTCGCCATCTGGTCTACGATGAGCCGGGGCACACCCGAGTCGATGGCGGCCTGCAGTTGGTCGGTGGAGTCCTCGGGGTCGAAGCCCCATGCGGAGGCTTTGGCCTCCCTGATCGTGCCGGCGGCGACGCCGTCGATGGTCTGCCGGTCCGGGGCCATCTGCGCCGAACAAGCCGACGGGACGAGCAGACTAACGAGCATCGCGACGGCAACGGGCTTCCCGAGCACCACTGACCTCCTGCTACTGCTGAGCGACGCGGCCGGCCTGCGCAGACTTCACCGCCGCGCCGGTGCTGTCCTCCATCGGTAGGGCCTCAGC
>JALGUI010000687.1 GCA_029820915.1 Candidatus Zipacnadia bacterium
CTTGACAGCGGAAGGCCACGCGCGGTAAACTGGTGGCAGACTGGGCGGATAGCTCAGCTGGGAGAGCGCCTCCCTCGCACGGAGGAAGTCGAGGGTTCGAGTCCCTTTCCGTCCACCAGCAGCCATCGAGCGCCGGGAGCCGTCTGGCCCCCGGCGCTTCCGCGTGTACGGACAGGCCCGCGAAGAGGTGGCCGTGGAAGCGGGACGGAAGCCTCATCCTGACCCACCGATGCCGCGAAGAGAGGCGTGAGCGGGCCGATGCAGGTACTCAGGAACGTGCGCGTGCCGATGCCGGACGGCGTGACACTGGCGACCACGATCTGTCTGCCCGATGGCGACGGGCCGTTCGCCACCGTGCTGGTGCGGACGGCCTACAACCGCGTGCGGCCCGGCGCGGGCGAGTTCGCGGAGCGCGGGCTGGCGTACGTGGCGCAGGACTGCCGCGGGCGCCACGATTCCGAGGGCGACTGGTATCCGTTCGTACACGAGGAGTCGGACGGCGCAGCGACGCTGCGGTGGCTGCGCGCCCAGCCCTGGTGCAGCGGCCGCGTGGCCATGTTTGGCGACTCGTACCTGGCGGCCACGCAGTACTACGCGGCGATGTCCGGTGACGACTCGCTATGCGCCATCAACCCTCGCTTCATGGCAGGCGACTGCTGGAAGCGTGCCTACTACTGCGACGGCGCCTTCAGCCTGGCGCTGACCTGGAGCTGGCTGTGCTTCGAGACGAACGCGCGCACCTCCGAGGCGGCCCTCATGCCCCTGTTGGACGTCCCGGCGACTCTCCGCCTACGCGACGCACACGCGCTACGACGAGCAATGGGAGCCGCTCAACATCCGGTCGCGGCTGGGGGAGATACGGGTGCCGACCTTCCTTATAGGCGGCTGGTACGACTACTACGCCGGCGAGACCTTCGCCAACTTCGCCGCGCTGCAGCGTCATGCCGCGACGCCGGAGCTGGCGGACAGCCACCGTCTGCTCATGGGGCCGTGGACGCACGGGGTGAACGCCGGCAGCGAGCTGGGCGAACTCGACTTCGGCGAGAACGCGCCGGCCGAGAACGATGCCACGGTGCGCTGGCTGCAGGCGCTGCTCGAAGGCCGGTCGCCGGCCGACGCACAAGAGGCGCCGATCCGCCTGTTCGTGATGGGCAGCAACGAGTGGCGCGATGAGCACGAATGGCCCCCCGCGGGCACTCGTCACGTGAGCTACTACCTCCACGGCGGGGGCGGGCTCTCTCCCCAACCGCCGAGCGACGACGCGCCGGATCGCTACCTCTACGATCCCGGTGACCCGGCGCCGACTCTGGGCGGAAACCACTCGGTCGGCACCTACAACCCCGGGCTGTACGAGATCTGCCGGCCCGGGCCGTTCGACCAGCGCCCGGTGGAGGAACGAAGCGATGTGCTCACCTTCACCTCAGCGCCGCTCGACCGCGATATGGAGGTCACCGGGCCGGTCACCGTGACGCTCCACGCGGCGTCCTCCGCCCCGGATACCGACTTCGTGGCCCGACTGACCGATGTGTACCCGGACGGCCGATCGATCAACATCACTGAGGGAGTGATACGAGCGCGCTTCCGCAGGGACGTGTGGGGCGCGCCGTCACTGCTGGAGCCCGAGAGGCCCTACGAGTTCGGCATCGACCTGCAGGCGACCAGCAACGTCTTCCTGCGCGGCCATCGTATCAGGGTGGACATCACCAGCAGCAACTTCCCGTTGTGGGACCGGAACCTGAACACGGGCAATCGATCGTTCGACGACACGCAGATGCAGGTCGCGGAGCAGACGATCTACCACGACAGGGAGCGCCCCTCGCACATCCGGCTCCCTGTCGTCGCCAGGTGAGCGCGCGCCGGTCACTCGTGCAGGTGGCGCGCCAGCGAGGTCAGGCACACCACGAGGAAGATCGCGCCCTCCTCGGCAAGCAGCTCCGGCGACGCGTCCGCCAGGTACCCCTCGACGGCGCGCGCGGCCAAGGCTGAGACCTCCGGCGCGTCGGGGTCGCGGGCGATGACCGTGGCGAGCATGCGGGCGTGCTCGGCCGCCGCGCCGAACTCGTCCTCGGCCAGCGCCGCGCGGAACAGCCGCGCCAGTGCAACCGCCGCCTCCTTCGTCTGTTCCTCGAGGCCCGGCGCACGACTCGCGAACATGGCCGCGCGCGTGAGCCGGTCGGCCATCAGCAGCCGGTAGAAGTGCTTCGGCTCGCCCAGCACGCGGCAGACGCCGTTGATGATCTGCATGCGCAGCACCGGCGAGCGGAAGCGCGGCAGGTGGCGCAGCGCCGGCTCGACGATGCGCCGGTCCCCGGTGCGCGACGCCCCGTCCACCAGCGCCGCGAAGGTGGACTTGTCGAAGGGCCCGGTCAGCCGCTCGTAGAGCGCGCGCTGTGCCTCGTCGCCGCCCATGTCGCCCAGCGCCAGCGCGGCGCTGGTGCGCACGCGCGGGTCCTCGTCCTCGAGCGCCGCCACCAGCGGCTCGATGGCGCCCCATGAGCCGATCCTGCCCAGCGCCTCCGCCGCCTCCGGGCGGATGTCCGACTCGTCGTCGTGGAGGTGGTCCACCAGCGGGCCGACCGCCTCCTCCCTGCGCATCTCCCCCAGGCCGCGCGCCGCCTCGCTGCGCACCTGCAGGCTGACGTCGTTCAGCGCGGTCACGAGCTTGTCCATGGCCAGCGGGCTGTGCGAGCGCCCCAGCCCGCGCGCGGCCACCGCCCGGCGGCTCTCGCTCAGCGCCACGTTGTACATGGCGTAGTTGTAGGCGTACCCCAGCAGGTTGCCGCGGAACTGGCCCAGCAGGTACATCGGTGACGTCGCCTCGGTCTCGCGCAGGCGGAAGGACAAGATCACCGGCAGCAGCGTCAGCACCGCCGAGATCGCGAACACCACCTGCAGCGGCGCCAGGTGCATGCCCGCCACAGCCACGCCCGCCTCGGGCAGCGCGTCGCGGATCAGCCCGCCCACGAAGGGCCCGCCCGCCGCGCCGATGGCCACGAAGGTCATCCAGTTCGCGAAGTACGAGCTGTTCTCGCGCCCCGCCGGCACGATCCTGTAGAGCAGCGTCGAGTTCGCAAGCTCCACCCCCGACCAGCAGAACCCCGCCAGCGCGCGTTGAATGGGAATCAGCCACATGTAGGTGTCCCGCGTGATGAACACCCACATGGCGACGGCCGCGACGTAGGGGATGATGTTGAGCTGGGCGACCGGCCGCGAGCCGTAGCGCTGCACGAAGATCCCCCACACGCGGTAGGAGACCATCATCAGCGCCAGCGTGATGTTGGTGTAGATCGCCACCTGCGCGTAGGACAGCCCGAGGTCCTGGAGCATGTAGACGGCGTAGAACGCGCCCGACATCATCCCCGCGCCCAGCCAGGTGACCATGAACAGCACCAGCGCCCGGTAGACCGGGTCGCGCAGCGGCCCCGTCAGCGCCCCGCCCAGCCCCCGCGGCTCCTCGGTGGTCACGCGCGGGTAGGCGGTCCGCGCCATCATGACGTAGCCGAGGATCCCGGCCACCCAGCCCACCGCGAAGACCACGACGAAACCGGGCAACTCCGGCCGCCAGTCCAGCCAGCGGCTCGCCAGGTAGAGGTAGACGATGCTGGTGATCGACATGAACATCATGCGGCGGCCGATGTACGGCCCGCGCACGTCCGCCGGCAGCACGTTCGACAGCCACGAGTTGAAGATCGGGTTGACGGTGTGCCCCATCAGATACGCCACCGACAGCAGCCCGGCCATGGCGTAGAAGCGCGTGCCCGCGGGCAGGAGCGCGGTCGAGACCACCAGGCCCCCGGCCGTGATCTCGATCAGCCCCAGCGTGACGCAGAAGCGGCGCTTGCGCGGCAGCGTGCGGGTCAGGTGCGTGCTGACGAGCTGCCACAGCCCGAACATGCTCACGAAGCTGGCGAGATAGCCGATCTGCGCCTGGGTCAGGCCCATCTTGAGGGCGAAGCCTGAGAGGATGGGCCCGGACACGACGGCGTTCGGGCCGTAGACGGCCCAGAGCATGCCCATGATGATGAAGTGCCTCAGGGCATGCGCCACCTGCTGCTGGCTGAGCGACTTGTCGCCGGGGGGCCTGTCGCCGGGCGGTGTCTGCCGGTCGTCTGCCACGGGAGGATGCTCCGCATCGCGCCATGCCACTACTCGGTTCGCCCGCGCGAATCAATGCCGGGGGACAGTCCTATCCCGACCAGCGCACCTGCATGACGTTCGGGTCCACCCCCGCCCACTCGAGGAGCCGCCGCGAGTAGCGTTCGAGGCCGCGGCGACTTCCGTGGCTCTCAATGAAGAGTCCGTTGGTCAGTTCCTCCGGCGACACGAAGTCGCGGCCGTCGAGGTGCTTCGGGGCGCTGTTAATGAGGCATCTGTTCATGCCCTTGCCCGAGCGTCGCGTGACCACGATGGGGCAGTCCTGTGCGGAGATGCGGCCCTGCGAGACCAACCAGTTGGCGACGTGAACGACTATCTGCTTGGCGAACCGGCACTCATGCCGTTCGCCCGCGATGATGACCGCTCGCTCCCGCGTCTGCGCCGGCTCATCGGTGGCGCGTGGGTGTGGCGTGGGTGCGGCCGCGAGGGCCTCGGAGGTCGTGGGGAACTCGACA
>JALGUI010000046.1 GCA_029820915.1 Candidatus Zipacnadia bacterium
ATGGCGGCAGGGCGGGCCGCGGCGACCCCGAGCGGGCCCGCAGCCGCCGCGGAGGTGTCGCCGAGCAGTGAGGCCCCGGCCACTGCGTCACTCGAGCCGGTCGTGGCTGTCGCGCCTGCGGGGGTGCCCACCGGGGCGGTAGCCGACGTGGCGCCGATCGCGCCGCCGGCCGCCGCGCCCGCCCACGTTGCCCTGACCCCTCGCACCACTGCGGCCGATGTCGAGATGGCGGCGTTGCCCGCCGCCGCGCCATCGGCGCTGGAGGCCGAGTTCGCCGCCGGCGTTGTCGCGCGCATGATGGTGGACAAGTTCGTCAGCGAGCACCTCATCGAGAGCTCGCCCACGCTGCTCTCGGTCGTCACCGACACTCCGGCCGCTGAACTCGGGCCGGTGCTGGCGGAAAACGGGGGGGCGGCCGGCAGATTCAGCCTGTGCTTCACCCAGAGCATGCGCCGCGCGCTCTTGGCGGCCGGGAACGGGCTTCGCTGATGCGCATTGCCCTGACCCTCATCGCTTCGCTGCTCATCACGGCCGGCCCTGTGCCGGCCGACGTGGCGCACCCCGAGACCGACGCTCCCCCCGAAGCGACCCAGGTCACTGCCGAGCCGGGTCTGATGGAGCTGCTGAGGTCGGCGACCGAAGACCAGCGGGCGCGCACGCTGCGCTTCCTCGGCAACCGCTACCCCGACCTGGCCACCGAGCTGTTCGCGGTGCTGCAGAGCCGTCACCCCGGGATCTTCATCGCGCTCGACCGGGAGCTCCAGGACCTCGTGGCGACCAGGTACCCGCGCCTGTCCGCGACCGTGCAGCGGCTGCTGCACGAGGTGATCGCCGACCACTACCCGCAGGTCAGGCATGACGTCAACCGGCTCATCGCCGACAACTACCCCGAACTGCTCGACGCGATGTACTCGGTGGGGGAGGGTGACCCGGCGGTGCGGGTCGCGCGCCTGGTCAGGGAGAGACATCGGGCGCTGCTTGACGATGTGCTGTCCCTGCTCCGCGAGCGCTATCCGGCGCTGCTCACCGAGGTGCAGCACGAGCTGCTCGTCAAGCACCCCGAGTTGCTCGCCGACGTGGCCGATCTGATCGCACAGCGCTACCCGGATATCTCGCACGAGGTGAGCGCGGTGCTGGCCGCGAAGTACCCCGAGTTGATCCCCGGCATCATGGCTATCCTCGCGCCGCCCCCGGCGGAGGGCGAGCCGGAGGGCCCGGTGGACCAGTAGGGCCGGCCGGGACGCGGGTCCCGCCCCTGGGCGGGATCGGACATCGATCCCCGGACAACGCAGGGAGACCATGAGTGAGATGCTTGCCGCGGTCCTCAGGGGACCCGGCCACCTTGCCGTCGAGCGCGTGCCCATCCCCGAGCCGGCGGCGGGCGAGGTCCTGTGCGAGGTGGCTGCGTGCGGCATCTGCGGCAGCGACCTCCGCTACCTCGTCGGCGAGAACCCGTGGGCGAAGCATACGCTGGGTGTCGAGACGCCCAACCCGCCGGACATGGTGCTCGGACACGAGGTATCGGGCGTCGTGGCGCTCGACGGGCACCGGGCGCGGGCTGGGCTGCTGGCCTTCCGCACCTGCGGGCGGTGCCGGGAGTGCCTGCGCGGCGCCAACCAGCTCTGCCGTCACACCGCGCACCTGGGCCACGGCGCGGGCTGGGAGGGGCGTGGCCTGAACCCCGGGGGCATGGCCGAGTTCGTGCCGATCTGGCGCGAGGCCGTCCACGAACTCCCCGATCACATCGGCTTCGACGAGGCGACCTTCCTCGACGGGCTGGGCGTCGCGGTTCACGCCGTGAACCGGTGCGGCATCCGGGCGGGCGATCGGGTGGCCGTGCTCGGCTCGGGCCCCATCGGCCTGCTCATCATGCAGGTGGCCCTGGCCGACGGCGCCGCCGCGGCCGTCGTCAGCGATGTCTACGACGCGGCCCTGGACTGCGCGCGCGAGTTGGGAGCGGACGCGGCGCTGGACGGGCGCGAGCTTGCGCCGCGGGCGCTGGCCGACGAGGTGCTGGGCTGGAGCGAGGGGCGGGGCGTGGAGGCGGCCTTCGACAGCACCGGCGACCTCGCGCTGCAGCAGGCGGCGCTGGCGGCGCTGGCGCCGGGTGGGACGCTCATGCTCATGGCGGGCGCGGCCGAGGGACTCCGTCTGGGGCTGCGGGAGATGGCGGGGGAGAGGGTGGTAACGACCTCGAGCAACAACCTGCCCGGTGACTTCGCCCGCGGGCTGGAACTGCTGGCCTCGGGCCGCGTGCTGGTGGGGCCGATGGTTACCCACGTCTTTGACCTGGTGGACGCCGCGAAGGCGTTCCAGGTCGCGGCGGGCAAGCATGACACGGGCGCGATCAAGGTCATCTTACGCCCGCCCGAACGCCGCCGTACATGAACACCGGCCGTGGCCCTCGCCACGGCCGGCGGAATCGACGTAGCCGCCCGGCGGTCAGTCGGAGGTCTCGACGGCCTTGTCGGCCTTCTGCTTGCTGTCGTCGCTCTTGCCGTTGCCGCCCTTGCGACCGCTGCCGCGGCCGTGGTCCGTCACATACCAGCCGCTGCCCTTGAAGATGATGGCGGGCGGGCTGAAGACGCGGCGCAGCCGACCGTCACAGCCTTCGGCGAGACAGGTCTTCCGTGGCTTCTCGTCGAAACCATGGCTGATCTCGAAGACCGTACCGCACTTCTCGCACTGATAGTCGTAGGTCGGCATGGATCACAGATGCCTCCGGGGGTCGCTTCCGTCACATGTGCGGTAGTATAGCGAGTGGCGAGGGAGGAGTCAAGGGTGGGTTGGGGGCGATTAGCACTCGGATGCGGAGAGTGCTAACGGGCCGGGGAGCCTTGGTGAGGGCATGACAGTCGCGGAGGTCGTACGGCATCTGGAGGAGGTCGCGCCGCCCGGCACGGCCCAGGAGTGGGACAACGTCGGGCTTCAGGTGGGCTCTCGCGAGGCCACGGTGTCCGCTGCGCTGATCTGCCTCGAGATCACCGACGCCGTCGTGGCGGAGGCGGAGCGGCTCGGCGCTGAGTTGGTCATCGCCCATCACCCCCTGATCTTCCGCCCGCTGACGGCGGTGAGCACGGATCTGCCACTGGGGCGGCTGGTCGAGCGCCTGCTGGGCAGCGGCATCGCGGCCTATGCGGCGCACACGAACCTGGACGCCGCGCCCGGGATCGGGACGGCGGCCGCCCTGGCGGAGTTGCTCGGCGTCGCGGACGGTCGGCCCCTGCTCGGTGATGAGCCCGGACTGGGCCTGGTGGGCGAGCGCGCCGGGACGGGGACGGTCGCGGAGTTCGCCGCGTGCGTCCGGGAGGTCCTGAGGCCGGCGCGGCTCACGGTCGTGGGAGACGGGCGGCGGCAGGTCGCGCGGGTGGCCTTGATGCCCGGCGCGGGCGGCGACGCGGTCGTGCCGGCGGCCCGGGCGGGCGCGGACGTGCTGGTGTGCGGGGACCTGACGCACCACGACGCTCTCGAGGCGCTGGCGCTCGGCCTGGCCGTGATCGACGCCGGGCACTACGCCACCGAGCGCCCGGTCGTCCACAGCATGGCTCAGCACCTGCGCGGCCGCGTGGGTGGCGCCGTGGACGTCATCGAGTCAAGCATCGTCACGGACCCCTTTGCTGCAGGCGAGGGCTGAGGCCGGGAGCGGGCGGCGCCGGGGCCATCACAGCATCTCGGAGTGATCTCACGATGACGAGAGACGATTTCCAGCGCCTCTACGAGCTGCAGGGCATCGACAGCGGCATCGATCAGCGCGAGGCGCTGCTCGCGGCGGCCGACGACGGTGGCGACGTCCTGGGTTCGCTCGAGGCGGCGCGGGTGGCAGTCGAGGCCCTGCAGGAGGACCTGCGTGAGAAGCAGTCACGCCAGCGCAAGCTCGAGTTGGACCTCGAGACGATCCTGGCCGATCGCGACCGGAGAAGCGAGCGCTGCTACGGGGGCACCGTGTCGAACCCCAAGGAACTCGCCGCGCTCCAGCAGAAGATCGCCGAATTGGCCCGCAACGCCGACCGGCACGAGGACATGATCCTGGAGCTGCTCGAGGAGATGGAGGCGGTGGAGGCGGCCGTTGCCGAGCAGCAGGAGAGCATCGAGCAGTTGGCGCGGAAGCACACGTCGATCGCCGACAGCTACGAGCGCACAACAAGCCGAGCTCGTGGGGAGATCGCCGAGCTGCGCGAACGCCGCGAGATGGTGGTCGGCGCCACGGACGAGGCCTTGGTGCGCGAGTACGAGGCCATCCGCGAGCGGTTCGGCGGCATCGGGGTGGCCGTCCTGCGCGATGGCACCTGCAGCGCGTGCAACGTGGCCGTGCCGCGAGTGCTGTACCCGATGATCGAGCGCGGCACCTCGGCGGTGAGGTGCGAGAGCTGCCGCCGCATCTTAGTCATCCCCGAGGGGGAGGGATAGCAGCGATGGAGGTTGACCGGGAACTGCTCGACCGCCTCCGCGCCTTCCACGGCCACCTGGGCCCCTTCGCCATGCTGGGCTACCGCGCCGGCCGTCTGGCCCTGCGTGTGCTCGAGGCGCCTTCGCACTTCGGCATCCACGCGCGCGTGACGTGTCCTCCGCACACGCCCCCCTCCTGCTTCGTCGATGGCATCCAGTACGGCACGGGCTGCACGCTGGGGAAGGGCAACATCGAGCTGGTCGCGTCGGACACCATCGCGGTGACGGTGACCGTGAACGAGGGCGGCGCGACGGTGACGGTCGTGCCACGCCGCGAGGTCATCGACAGATTCGGCCCGTGGATGGCGGAGGCCGACGACGAGACCGCCGCCCTCCGCGTGTTGTCGATGTCGGACGAGGACCTCTTCGCCCAGGTCTAGCCCTGTTCCGGCCCGCCCCCATCTTCTTCCTCGCCAGGCCGGTGGTAGCCGGGGGTGTGCGAGAGCGCGAGGTCCTCGAACCGCCCCGTCTCCATGTACGACACGCGCTCCGCAACGTTCACCACGTGATCGGCGATGCGCTCGAGGTAGCGCGCCACCAGCAGCAGGTGGGTGGCCTGCAGAATCAGCTCCGGATCCCGCTGCATGTACTCGACCAGCTCGTCGAGCAGGCGGTACCAGATCCGGTCCACCTCGTCATCCTGGGTGATGACTTCGCGCACCAGCTCCAGGTCCTGCCTCACGAAGGCCCGGGTGGCGGTGCGCACCATGCCGATGGTGATCTCAGCCATGCGAGGGATGTCGATGAGCGCCTTGAAGTAGGGCTCGTCCGCGAGGGTCTTGGCGCTGCGGGCGATGTCCACGGCGTAGTCGCCCACGCGCTCGAGGTCGGCGATGACCTTCATCGCGGTGCCGATGATGCGCAGATCCTTGGCCATTGGCTGCTGGAGCGCGAGCAGGCGCATGCACTCCTGCTCGATATACAGGTCCAGGTCATCGGCGATGTCGTCGTCCATGATGACCTTGTCGGCGAGCGCCACGTCCTGATCGACCAGCGCGCGCATCGCGTCGGCAAGCATCTCCACGACGACGCTCGCCAACCGGGTGACGTCCACCTGGACTTGCTCGATCTGCTCCTCGAAGGTCTCGCGCATTCTGCGCATCTTTCAGCACTTCCCCTGCGTCGCGAGCGTGATGCGGCGGCGGTCTGGTACGGCACTCGCCGGAGTCAGCCGAAGCGGCCCCTCACGTACGCGTCGGTGCGCTCGTCCTGCGGGTCCTCGAAGATCCGCCTTGTCACGTCGAACTCGATGAGCTCCCCCAGCAGGAAGAACCCCGTGCGGTCCGACACGCGCGACGCCTGATACATGTTGTGGGTGACGATGGCGATGGCGAAGCGCTCCTTGAGCTCGATCATAAGCTCCTCGATGCGGAAGGTCGCCGTCGGGTCGAGAGCCGAGCAGGGCTCGTCCATGAGCAGCACCTCGGGCCCGACCGCCAGGGTGCGCGCGATGCACAGGCGCTGCTGCTGGCCGCCCGACAGGTCGAGCGCGGACCTGTGCAGATCGTCCTTGACCTCATCCCACAGCGCGGCGCCGCGCAGGCTGTTCTCGACAATCTCGTCGGCCTCGTCGCGGCGCAGACGGGCCTGCAGCCGGGGACCGTACACCACGTTGTTATAGATCGACATCGGGAACGGGTTCGGGTGCTGGAAGACCATCCCGACGCGCCGCCTGAGGGCCACCAGGTCGGTGTCAGGCTCGTAGATATCCCGCCCGTCCAGCAGCACTTCGCCCTCGGTGCGGGCATCGGGGATCTCGTCGTTCATCCGGTTGAGCGCGCGCAGGAAGGTGGACTTGCCGCAGCCCGACGGCCCGATCAGCGCGGTGATCTCCCGGTTGCGGATCTCGACGTCCACGCCCCTGATGGCTTCGAGGTCGCCGTAGAAGATCCGGAGGTCCCTCGTCTCGATATTGACGCTGTGATCGGCCTGCGCGCCGGGGCCGCCGGCGGTCCGGCCGGACGGCCTGGCGCGCAGCGCCCGGGTCAGGAAGTCGTCCTGGTCCGCCACTTGCGTGTCTCCTCCGCAGGCGGTCGTGTCGTCGTCGTCGCTCGCGTCTGATGTCGCATGTTCCGGCATTGGACACCTCGCAACACGGTATTCGGGCCCGACTCGCGGCGTCCTCCCGGCATCGGGGCCGCGCTCCTCGCCAACGGCCGCTACCGGCGCCTGCTCCTCAGTCGCGCGCGGATGATGGTCGCCACCAGGTTCACGCCGAGCACCAGAAGCACGAGCACGGTGGCCGTCGCCCACTTGGTCGCGTCGGGAACGTCGGGCGCCTCCGTGGCCATCACGTAGAGCTGGTACGGCAGGGCCACGATCTCGTCGGTGAGCGAGTTAGGGAACGGGTCGGTGAGCGAGTAGAAGGCCGCGGTGAACAGGATGGGCGCCGTCTCGCCGGCGGCGCGACCGATGGACAGGATGAGGCCGGTGATGATCCCCGGCAGCGCGTTGGGGAGCACCACGCGCCGGACTGTCTGCCACTTGCTCGCGCCCAGCGCCAGCGAGCCTTCACGCAGCCCGCTCGGAATCTGCCGGAGCGCCTCCTCGGAGGCGCTGATGACCAGCGGCAAGACCAGCAGGGCGAGGGTGCAGGCGCCCGCGATCAGCGATCGCCCGAAGCCGAGGAGCATGACGAACAGCGCCAGCCCGAACAGGCCGTAGACGACCGACGGCACGCCCGCCAGGTTGATGATGGCGAGGCGGATGAGGCGCAGCAGCAGGCCCGGACGAGCGTACTCCGACAGGTAGATGGCGGCGCCGACCCCCAGCGGCGCCGCGATCAGCGCGGTGAGCACCACGAGGTACGTGGTGCCGACGATGGCCGGGAGCAGGCCATCCTGCGCCGAGGTGATGAGCTGCCAGTTCAGCGCCGTGCCGCCGCGGTAGAGCATGTAGGCGAGGATGCCGACCACCGGGATGGAGATGATGACCATGATCACCCACAGGGCGCCGAACGCGATCTTCTCGGTCATCCTGGGGTCCAGCAGTCGGCGCGGCATCATGCGACGTCCCTCTCGCCGCGTCGCACGATGATGTCCGCGATGGTGTTGATGGCGAAGGTGATGGTGAACAGCAGCAGGCCGATGGCGAACAAGGCGAAGTAGTGCGGCGTGCGGAACGCGGTCTCGCCCATCTCGGCGGCGATGGTCGCCGTCATGGTCCTGACCGGCCGGAGGAAGCCCTTGAGGCCCTCGGCCATGACGGGGGCGTTGCCGGTGACCATCAGCACCGCCATGGTCTCGCCGATGGCGCGGCCCATGCCGAGCAGGCACGCGGCGATGACGCCCGAGCGCGCGGCGGGCAGCAGCGCCCGCGTGATCGTCTGCCAGCGGGTGGCGCCCAGGGCCAGCGAGCTGTTGACGATGGTCCGCGGGACCGAGTGCAGGGCGTCCTCGCAGATGGAGACGATGGTGGGCAGGGCCATGAAGGCGAGCATCAGCGAGCCGAGCGCTGCGAACTGGCCGATGGGCAGGTCGAGCACGTCGGCCAGCCACGGGCCAATCAGCAGAAGCCCCAGGAAGCCGAAGACAACGGAGGGGATGGCCGCCAGCAGCTCGACGGCGGGCTTGAGGATCTCGCGCGCCCTCCTCGGCGCCACCTCCGCGATGAAGATGGCGCCGGCCAGGCCAAGGGGGACCGCGATCAGCAGCGCCCCGACGGTGACGTAGAGCGAGCCCAGTATCAGCGGGAGCATGCCGAACTTGCCCTCGCCGTGCGTGGGCGACCACGTGTCGCCCGTCAGCAGGTCGCCGATGGGCCGTTCCGCGAAGATGGGGAGCGCGTTCTGGAGCAGGAAGAGGAAGATCAGGATGACCAGGATGATGCCCAGGATGCCGGCGATCTGAATGATACGCTCGATGCACCATTCCCAGATGTTGAAGCCCCGGGTTCTCATCGCGCTCCTTCTCCGACGACGGTGTCACGTGCGGCCTGGCCCGGCGGCCAGAGGGCGGTCGCCGGGCCCGGCCGCGGGAGGGCGCTGCTACTTGACCGGAACGAAGCCGATCTGTTCGACGAGAGCCTGGCCCTCGTCGCCCAGGCCCCACTCGAGGTAGGCGGCGATGGCCCCGCTCGGCTCGCCGTCGGTGTACATGTACAGCGCGCGCGAGATCGGGTAGGAGCCGTCCTGGACGCTCTCGGCGCTCGGCTCGACGGCATCGCCACCACCCATGGGGATGACCGCGATGGCCTTCACGCTGTCGTCGAGGTAGCCCAGACCGACGTAGCCGATGGCGCCCCGGCCGGACGCGACGGAGGCCCTGACCCCCTCGTTGGAGCTCTGCCTCATCACGGCGGCCGCGTAGTCGCGCTCCCTGTCGGTCTTCCCGAGCTGGACCACCATCTCCTTGAAGCTCTCGTAGGTGCCCGACGCCGAGTCGCGGCCGACGACCACGATCTCGCCCATGCCGTCCGCGCCGACATCGGCCCACGACGTCACATTCCCGGTGAAGATGTCCGAGAGCTGCTCGACCGACAGGGCCTCGACCGCGTTGTCGGGGTGAACAACGACGGCGATGCCGTCATTGGCGACCACGTGCTCGACCGGGTCCACGCCGGTCGCGGCGGCCTGCTCCCTCTCCTCGTCCTTGATCTCGCGGGACGCGGTGGCGATGTTCGCGGTGCCGTTGATCAGGGCCTCGATGCCGGCGCCGGAGCCGCCACCGGACACGTTGATCTGCACCTCGGGGTGCTGCTGGTTGTAAGCCCTCTGCCACGCCTTGGCGATGGGCAGAACGGTGGTGGAGCCGATCTGATTGATGGTCGCGGCCTCGCCGGACGGTCCGACCTCGGGCGGCGTGTCCTCGACGATCATGCCGGCGTCCTCCAGTTGCCCCGGCGGGCAGCCGGCCAGGGCCACAAGGCCCGCGAGCAGCGCCGGCACGAGCAGGCTGAGACCGATCCTGTGCATCTTCATCTCTGTGCGTGCTCCTTTCGTGGTCTGCGGGGCGAGGATGGGGCCTGTCGCCCGGCCGGGCGGAGAGGCGTGCGAGAAGCGCTCTATCTCGTCGCAGCGCTGGGACAGGGCTGCGTCGAACTAGGGCGGGGGTGAACTCAACCGGCCCGTGCCGCGGACGGCAACGAGGTGGCGCGGGTCGGCAGGGCCGGCCTCGATCCCGTGGCGCAGCGGGCGGACGTGCACGTTCACGGCGCGCCGGTCGCGAGGCCGGCGGCCCCCAGTCGTCACTCGGCGGTGAGCATGTAGCCCTCGCCCCGCACGGTGAGCAGCCGCCGGGGGCTACTCGGCTCGTCCTCCAGCTTCTCGCGCAGCCAGCGGATGTGCACGTCCAGGGTCCGCGCGTCGATGTACTCGTCCTCGCCCCAGACGCGCTCGAGGAGACGCTCCCGCCCGACCACGTTCCCGGCGTTGCGTGCGAGGTACTCCAGCAGCTCGAACTCCTTCGGCGTCAGGCCTACCTCCTCGCCGCACAGCAGCACCTCGCGGGCGGCGGGCTTGACGACGAGGTCGCCCACCTCCAGAAGCTCGCGGTCGTCGCTCGACCAGTGGTGGCTGCGCTTCAGGACGGCCCGCACGCGGGCCGCGAGTTCCCGCGCGCGGAAGGGCTTCGTGATGTAGTCGTCGGCGCCCCGCGTCAGTCCCTCAACGCGGTCGTCCTCGGCCGCCAGACCCGTGAGCATCACGATCGGGACCTCCGAATGCTCGCGGATCAGCGCACACACCTCCATGCCCTGGATCCTCGGCAGCATCAGGTCGAGGACCACCAGGTCGGGCCGCTCCGCGAGGAGCCGCTCGAGGCCCTCCTCCCCGTCGCACGCCGTGATCACCCGGTAGCCGCTGGCCTCCAGAGCGGCGGCGATGGCCTCTCGGACCGGCTCCTCGTCCTCTATCGCGAGTATCAGCTCAGACATGGCCTCCACTCACTTCCCCTCCTTCACTGTGATGGCTGTGCACCGGCTCCGGCGCCCGACCCAGCAGGCGGGCGATGTTGCCGCCCAGCACCATGCGCTTGTCCTCGAGCGGAATGCGCGCCCACGTCACCCAGCCAAGCTGGGGCGCGGCGTCGCGCATCACGCAGTCGGTGCCGAAGAGCACCCGCTCGCGGCCCATCTCCCGCACCAGATACTCGACAAGCCCGTACAGGATGGCCGTGTACGTTATCTCGGCATATATGTTACCCCAGCGCCGGGAGACCGGAACCAGGGCCTCGGCCAGTGTCCAGTTGCTGCCCGAGTGGGCCAACAGGAACTTCGCGTTCGGGTACATCGGCGCCAGCCGGTCGAGCTGGTCCGGCGTGATTGAGCCCTGCGGCGACATCCCGCCGTGGCAGAGCACGGGCGCGCCGCTGCTGTCCGCCCACTCCAGCATGGGGCGGTGCGCGCCGTCGGTCAGCGGCACCTGCTGGCGCGGCGGGTAGGGCTTGTAGCCGACCATCGCCCCCGACCGGAACACGCGCTGCATCTCCTGCCAGGCCTCATCGGGGTAGCGCGGGTTGACGGTCCCGTAGCCGAGCAGCCGATCGGGGTAGCGCTCGAGGGCGCGCAGCGTGATGTCGTTGCTCCCCGGGTCGCCGTCGGTGATGCCGCTCCACGTGCTGACGATGCAGTGGTCGATGCCCAGCCGGTCCATGGTGCCGACCAGGCCGTCGGCGTCATTGTAGGGAAGGTGAATGCGCGCGATGCCCATGGCGCCGTCGTGGGCGATGTGCCCGTGGGCGTCGAACACGAACTCGTCGGTCAGCGGTCGCCCCTCACGCACGGTGGCGACGATCGGGTCATCGTCCTCGGGTGGCCCGATCTCCGGGATGTCGTCGATGGGCGCGGGCTCATCAGTCCGGACTTCGCGCAGCAGGCGCAGCAGGTTACCGCCCGCGATCTTCGCGCGGTCCTCGTCCGCGATGTCCTCGTACAGCGACATCATCACCGCCACCGCAGCCCCCGGCGAGCAGTCCGGCAACCCTGTGCCGAATATCAGCCGGTCGGCGCCGAAGTCGCGCACGAAGCGCTCGTAGGCGCGGTGGCCCTGGAAGTAGTGCGTCTCGATGTGCACGTTCGGCGCGCGCTCCAGCGCCGGCTCGAGGTGGCGATCCACGCCCCAGTTAACGCCGCACAGCACGACGGGCAGCTCCGGGTAGCGCTCGCACAGCCCGGCCGCCTGATCGGC
>JALGUI010000688.1 GCA_029820915.1 Candidatus Zipacnadia bacterium
TGGGCGACGTCCGTGCTGTGGGTGATGGCGAGCTCGCCGCGGGCGCGCCAGCCCCCGATGCCCTGCTCAAAGTCCGGGTTGGGCACGATGCATGGCAGCGGCCGACGCGCCGGGTCCCGAGCCACCTCGAGCATCTCATCGACGATCTCGTCCAGCGTCGGGCCGGGGAACTTCGAGATCTCGTGGATCGCCATGGGCGCCGCACAGGTGGCGTAGCCGATGCTCTTGCCACCGCCGCCGCCGAAGGCCACGAAGCCGCGTGCGAACTGGTCGCGCGTCAGCTCCATGAGGCGCTCGTCGCCCGAGTAGTTGGCGGCGAAGGCCAGGCCGTTGCCCATGATCATCGCGCTTGTTGACGAGACGCTCGTCTTGGGGCAGGAGGTGTAGCGGAAGCCGTGCTGCTCGGGCTCGTACATGGTGTCCACGATGAAGTTCGCGATCTTCACGATGCGCTCGGCGATCTCGTCATCGCCCGTCGCGATGTAGAAGTACTTCAGTGCGGTCATGAGCACGCCCGCCATGAACCCCGCCTCGCCGTAGTGCGGCTCCTCGCAGTTACAGTGCCCGGGGCCCAGCTTGTGCACCCACAGGCCCGCGTCGGGGTCGCCCTTCTCCTGGACCTCCTCGTACATCAGGCGCATCGCGTTCAGGTAGTATTCATCATAGGTCGCGAAGTACGTGGACATCGCGATGATGCCCATCCAGCCGGGCACCCGGGCATTGCCGTAGCCGAAGTTAATGGTGTCGGGCCCCGCCACCCAGTCGGCAAGCTGCAGGGCGCTCTGGTGCACCTGCTCGTCGCCGGTGAGCAGCCAGTACTCCAGGTTCCCCTGGGTCCACATGTGCCCCTCGTTCTCGCAGTAGCCCTGCGAGTAGATGGTCATGTTCAGGTAGTCGTACGGGTAGTACCCGCCCGTGTGGCCCATGCAGTGCACCCAGGCCTGGCCGACGCGGCGCGGCCCGCCCGGCCCGGACTCCTGCCCGGCGGCGTAGTGCACTACGTCGATGTCGGCGTTGTGGCGAGAGGCGTCCTCCCCCACCTCGAAGAAGCGGCGGTCGCCGGTGCGGAAGTATTGGGTGAGCAGCGCGTGCTGCAGATCGTACTCGATGTTGCCCCAGTTGTTCCCGCGCTCGCCGTACCAGTCGCCGAAGTTCATCAGGCCGTACCAGTGGCTCTGCTCCCGGGTCGCCAGATGCCCCTCGACGGCGGCGACGAGCCCCTCGTCGTAGCGCGTGAACTCACGGCCCGCCACTCCGGCGATGTCGTGCAGCGCGCCGGATGAGGTGTACCAGTCCGAACTCACGGCCCGCCACTCCGGCGATGTCGTGCAGCGCGCCGGATGAGGTGTACCAGTCCGGGTCGGCGGTCACCAGTAGCGGCTCGCGCACTCGCGCCAGGATCTGCTCGGGCGTCGCGGCGTCGGCCGGTCCGATGAGCAGCTCATGGCGCTTCTCGAAGCCCGCGCGGAAGCTGTACGCGCCATCGCGCAGGTAGTAGTACAGGATGTGCTCGTCCGGGCGCTCGGCATAGCGGTCCCGTGGCGTGATCGTCGGGTAGAGGCCGACGACGAGCGCGTCGTCCTCGGCCGCCAGGCTCTTCGGCCAGTTCTGCCAGAAGTCGCGCACAACCACCGCCAACCCTCCGCGCGTGATGAGCCCCGGCGCCCGCCCGCCCTCCTCGGCGCCCAGCTCATACGCGTCGTCGAAGTGCTGGAAGAGCCGCTGCCCCGCAGGGAGACGGCGCACTGTTCCGTCCTCAAGGGCAACGGACGCGCCGCCGCCGGGCGACTCGAAGACCAGGTCGAGCGCGGCGAAGGACTTCATCTCGTCTCCGTACTCCATGTCGGAGCTGACGATGTCGTGACGCAGGACGTGATCGACTCGCACCAACGGGTCGCCGACGTGCAGGAAGTAGCGCAGGGCGAAGCCGAAGTAGGGCTCGCCGGCCGCGTTTACGTGATGGCCCTCGACGAGGATTACCGCGCGGTGGAAGCTCTCCTCCCCTCAACAGTCACGCGCTCGGCGCGGCCGTGGTAGACCGTGCCATCGACCGCCGTCAAGCGCGAGACCGGCAGCGGGCACAGATCGCCATCCGGCCCGGTGATCGTCCCCTCGCCGGTCGTGCGGTCGATGGTCAGGCCCGCCGCGACGGCGTTGACTTCGATGGTGCTGGCATCCTCGCGCACGAGGTCAGGGCCCTCGCGCATCGTCGGCCGGACCTCGGCGCCGAGCGCCAGCGTCAGCGTCTTCGTATCGCCGGCGTCGATGGCGATCCGAGCGGTGACCAGCAGCCACTTGATGGTGCCGTCGGGCCAACGTACGAGCGCACGCGCCGAGATCGGGAGGGCCGTGCCGCCGTCGGTCAGTGACACGGCCGAGGCCATGCCCAGCGCGCCTTCCGGCACGGGCAGGCCGAAGGTCACGGTCTCCGCGCGCACAACGCCTGCGGTCTCCTGGACCGTGAGCGGGATCTCGATGCGCTCCGCCGAGCCCTCGGGGAAGGCGGCGGGCGGCGCGACCTCGATGACATCCGAGGTGAGCTCCTGGTCCCCCGCGGTCGCGACCACGCGCACGAAGCGCGGCTCATCGCGCGGCACGTCGGCGATGTCGAAGCGATGATTGCGCAGCGCCTCGCCCTCGGCCTCGGTCGCCAGCGGGCAGGACGCGTCCGCGCCGTACTCGGCCCGAGCGACCGCCGGAGCCGAGGTCATGAAGCGCACCTGGATGTCGTAGGCCCCCCCGTCCTCGTGCAGGCGTGGCGTGGCGCTCAGGTTGTCGATGCTCAGGCCGTCCTGAGCGGAGGCCACGGTCGCGGTGACGACGAGTGCGGCCAGAGCGACCATGATCCCGCGCATGGCAATCGCACATCCCTTCCGAGCGCGCTCGATGCCCCCGCTCCTTCCTCCGCCCGTCGGCGTTTCCCTCCAGCCAATTCCAGCCGAAGAAGGGCGGGGGCAGCTTGTGAAGGAATACACGACAGGTCGCCGAATAGGAATGAGGCGGCCATGCGACCTGCACTGACCACGAATCGCGACGGACCGCCCTGAAACAGGGGAGAGATAACGTTCATGCCTGACGTCATGGCCAGAATCAAGGAGCGGGTAGCGGGGCTGGGGGCGCGCATTGTGCTCCCCGAGGCCGACGATGAGCGGATGATCCTGGCGACCGGGACCATCATGGCCGAGAAGCTGGCCAGCGTCGTCCTGGTCGGCCAGCCCGACGCCATCAGGGCGCTCGCCGCCGAGCATGACGTGCCGCTGGACGACGTGGAGATCGTTGACCTCGCGGACGAGGAGGTCCGCGGGCGGTGCGCGGACCTCTACTACCAGCGGCGCAAGGAACGCGGCGCGACCGAGGACGAGGCCCGCGAGGCGATGGCCGACCCGCTCTACATCGCGGCGGCGCTGGTGAGCCTGCACGATGTTGACGGCATGGTGGCGGGCGCTGTGAACTCCACGCCCAACGTCCTGCGGGCGTCACTGCGCTGCATCGGCTGCGCGGACGACGTGGACACCGTGTCGAGCTGCTTCATCATGACCACGCGGGTACCTGAGTTCGGCGTAGGTGGCGCGCTCATCTACGCCGACTGCGGCGTCGTCCCGCAGCCGAACGAAGATCAGCTCGCCGACATCGCCATCAGCGCCGCGGAGAGCTGCGAGGCGTACCTGGAGGTCGAGCCGCGCGTGGCGATGCTCTCCTTCTCGACCGACGGCAGCGCCGACCACGCGGATGCCTCGAAGGTCATCACCGCGCTGCGCATGGTGGAGCGCCGCGCCCCCGACCTGCTCGCCGACGGCGAGCTGCAGGTGGACGCGGCGCTGGTGCCTGAGGTCGCCGAGCGCAAGGCGCCGGACAGCCCGATCGCCGGGCGCGCGAACGTGCTGATCTTCCCGGACCTCGACGCGGGCAACATCGGCTACAAGCTCACCCAGTGGATGGGCGGCGCGGGCGCCTTCGGGCCACTGCTGCAGGGCCTGGCGCGACCCGCGATGGACCTGTCGCGCGCCGCCACGCCCGACGACATT
>JALGUI010000689.1 GCA_029820915.1 Candidatus Zipacnadia bacterium
CCTGGGCGCCTTCGGCCGGCGCCGGCGCGTAACCGTCCCGCACCTCCACCGGCCTGTGTGTGCCGTAGCCCACCCGAACGATGGCGCCGTAGGGCAGTGCCGCGTCCGCGGTCAACGGCGCCAGCGCCGGATGCGTCAGCGTTGCGACGAGGCGCTCCTGGTCTTCGTGGTAGCTGCTCGGCGCTCGCACCCCGAGCACGTCGGCCAGCAGGGGTTGCGGGTAGGGCTCCTCGAGAAGGTTGCAGGAGGCCACATCACCGAGGGCGATCAATGCCCCGCCGCCACGCACCCAATCGCGGATCGTCTCGGCGGTCTCCTCCGACATGTTCCGGATCTGGTCCGTAATCAGCACGCGATAGCGCGCCAGCTCGTCAGGTGTGAGCCTCGCTATGTAGTCGGCCGGCACGTGGGCATCAGAGAGCCTGTACCAGAGCTCCGACATGTGTTTGGGCGCGTACGTGAATGCCTTGTCAAGCGGCCACAGCTCGAAGTTGGTCTGCTCGTAGCAGTTCAGGATCGCGATCGGGGACACGTAGCGTGCCTGCGCCAGATGCTCCGTGTTCGCCTCCCAGAACTCAAAGGCACGCGCTATGCCCTGGTACGTCTCCGGCCTGCCCCCGAACGGCCAGATGCCGTCGATGCCGCCCATCAGCGAGCCGTAGACCTGGGTCTCGAAGACCCCGTCGGCCTCGTTCTTGGCGATCTCCCAGAACCAGACGGGCTTGCCTCCCGCCTGGCTCCTGCACCACAGCACTTTCTGGCGGTAGGACTTGAAGGTGTCAATGCGCGCCTGCTGGCTGTAGTCGAAGTCCTGCCAGTACCACGCGCCCTGCATCCCGCTCATCTCGGGTCTGGCGAGGAACTCTGTCTGCCTCAGGCCTCCCCAATGGTGCAGCACGCCGGAGTAGCCGACAGTCGCGCCGGTGATGATGTCCTTGCCCCAACGCGCCTTCGCCGCGGCCTGCGCGTACCCGGCGGTGGTCGCCAGAATGTCCCCGAGTGCCGCCTGGCAGAAGTCGTACCACTCGTACCACAGGCCTCGGTTGGCCGTGCGCTCTTCGTCGGCCGGGAGCTGCAGCTCCGCCAGTGGCATCCCGACGATCTCCTCCGCCCCGGCCTGGCCGTACTTGCTGATGAGCCGCCGGCGGAAGGCGGCCCTGTCCTCCTCACCGTAGGAGAACACGTGGTCCCAGTAGCCCGGCTCCTCGAAGTAGAGCCCGTCGAACGCGATGCCCGAGAATATCTTGGTCCAGATCTTGCGCACCCGCTCGCGGAAGGCGGGGCTGTTGAAGCACGGGGCATCAGGCCACTTGCTGCCGTCCGGTTTGGTCTTGAACTCCTCCGGCAGCGGCCCTTCGTCGTCGGCGGACGTGCGGTAGTTCACCATGTAGCGGAGGTTGGCGATGCCGTAGAACACGAGGATGCCCCGCTCATGGCAGGCGTCAATGTAGCGGTTCGCCATGGCGGTGTACTCAGCCCACTGCTCAGGTGTCTGGCCGATCGATGCCATCGACCCGTACATGTGCAGAACGCAGTTGACGGCCGGCCAGTCCTCTGACGAGGCCAGGAGATTCATCGACTCTTCGGATATCGCTCCGAAGTGCTGGGAATGGCCGAGGAGGGGCACCTCGCCCGTGGCTGCTGCACGCAGCAGAGCCTGGATCGGCTCCGGGGTCGCCGCCGGCTGCCGCTCCTGCTCGGCCAGCGCGGTATCGAAGTACCCTTCATCATCCGCTGTCACGCCCGTCTCAGCCATGAGCGCCACCGCCAGTGTCAGGCCAACAGTGTGTGCAGCGCGCAAGGGTATCGCCATCTTGGCATGACCTCACAGGTCCCGTGTCGTCTCGGCGCCGCAGTACTCCAGCAGGTTCTGCAGCAGCTTGCGTCCCGCGTCCGGCGTCCGGTTGTCAACGAAGGACAGAACCGGGATCATCTGGCACAGCACGATCCTGCCCGTACCGTACCGCCCTACGAGGAGGCCGTAGTGAGGCCCCTCGTGGTCGGAGGGATAGTCCGGGTATTCCTCTCCTCCCGCAAGCACAGGCTGCCAGGCTTCGCTCGGGTTGCAGTAGGGGAAGTAGATCCCGCCGTTCCAGGGGAGCATGTCCAGCAGGCGCACAGCGGGGCTCAT
>JALGUI010000047.1:0-2875 GCA_029820915.1 Candidatus Zipacnadia bacterium
GACTACGACACGCATCCCACCTGGTCGCCGACCAGTGACCGGATCGCGTTCGAGACCGGCCGCGACGGCAACTGGGAGATCTACGCGATGTACGCCGACGGCAGCGGGCCCGTGAATCTGACGAACCACTCAGGCGTTGACGGTGGGCCCGACTGGTGCACGAATCGCGCGGAGGGCGGCATCGCCTGGCACACGGACCGCGACGGTAACCTCGAGATCTACAAGATGGACCATCGCGGTCTGAACCCGACACGCCTCACCAATACATCCGCGACTGAGTCCTACCCGGCGTGGTCGCCCAACTCGTACTTGATCGCCTTCCGCATCTTCCCGACCAACAGTGATATCTTCGAGATCGTCTCCGACGGCACGCTGCGCGGGCCCATTGCCGACAGCGAACACTACGAGGACTACCCGTGCTATTCCAGTGACGGCCGCTTCGTTGCCTTCGAGTCCGACCGAGGCGGTGGCTTCAACATCTGGCTGCGGCAGATGGCTCCACCCTACCGGCTGTACCGGGTCACGGACAGCGGCGGCAGCGACGGCTACCCCGACCTTGGCAGCCCGACCATGCAGACAGCGCGCGTGCTCATCGGGCCACCGAATGCGGACCATGGCCATGACCCGATCTGGGCCCACGCCTATGCGGCGCTCGCGGCCTTCAACGCCGAGGGCTACCTGAACTTCGTGCGTGTGGGGGTCCGCCCGGGAGACGTGAGCACCCTGCGCGTGACGCCCCTGTCGGATACCGGCAACCAGCTCGCCGCGGTGCGCCTCAAGTGCAACGAGATCGTGAACCTGCGCGAGGACGCGGGCCCGGGCGTTGATCCGGTCCGCTGGGAGCTGGACGACCAGGACGCCACCAATGCAGTGCTCTACTTCGACGCCAACGCGGGCAAGCTCGCGTCGGTGCTGCTGACCCGCGACACCAGCTATCCGGCGGCCGCGGGCGCCGCGGACCTGGTGCATGCGATCGACGGCCGCCGCACACAGGTCGCCGGCAGCTTCGGAGCGGTCTACGATGACACCGGCGCCCTCGTGGCCGAGGACGTCGGCACGGTCGAGTTTGAGGGCGCACGGCTGGTCCGGGCCTTCTGAGGGCCTGACACGGCGCCGGCATGCTGAGAGCGCCCAGTCGTGTCGCAGGGAGGAGCCACCATGCGCCTGCTTGGCTGGGTGACATGTATCGTCTGCGCCGTTGGGCTGCCCGGCTGTGGGGGCGGTTCGGCCGGCCCCGGCACCCCCGCCATGCCCCCGCCAGACGATGGGCCGCTCCAGATCGGCCCGCTGCTCGTCCACCCGCAGAGCGCGGCGGGCTTCCGCGCCGACAGCATCCCCAGCGGGGGGCATGCGTCGTTCGTGGCGTTCTCCGGGACCACGGTGGACTACCTGGCCGTCCAGGAAATGATGGACCGCATCGTCTTCACCAGCAACCGGGCCGGCGCTGACTACGATGTCTACGTGTGCGACTTCTTCGGCGGCCACGTGCAGAAGATGACCGAGAATGCGGTCCATGACGAGTTGCCGGCGTGGTCTCATGACGGCAGGAAGATCGCCTGGGGCAAGAAGAAGGGCGCCGACTTCGAGATCGCAGTCATGAACGCCGATGGCGGCAGCCCGCATCTCCTCACGAACAACCTCTACAACGACAGCCACCCCACCTGGTCGCCGGATGGGCGCCGAATTGCCTACGAGTCAGACTATGGCGGGGACTACGAGATCACGACGCAGTACATCGAGGGCAGCGCCCCCTGGCCTCTGACCAGCAATACCGCCAATGACCGCCATCCCGACTGGGACCGCTACAGCAACCAGATCCTGTTCGCGACCGACCGCGAGGGCAACATGATGGACATCTACCGCATGGACGGCCAGGGCGGGAACGAGGTGGCGGTGACGGACGCGACGCCGCTCGGGGTCTACGCCGGGCCGACATGGGCAACGGACCACTTCACCATCGCCTACTACCGGGACATCATGTTCGACCCGCACAGCGCCGAGATCTTCACAGACAACATCAACGGCAGCAACCAGGAGCTCTTCGCCACTTCGGAGTACCGGGATGAGTACCCCTGCTACAGCACCGACGGCGAGTTCCTGGTCTTCGCCAGCAGCCGCGACGGCAGTGGCGAGATCTACGCGAAGGAGACCAGTTTCCCCTATCGCATCTATCAGATCACGAAGGCGCCCTATGCGAGCGGCGAGCCCGACGCGGGCAGCCCGGTGCCGACGGTCCGACGCGTGCTGATCGGCCCGGCCGGGTCCGATCACGGCTATGACCCGCTGTTCGGCTACTGCTACGCAGGCATCGCCGCCTTCGACGGCGATGGCTACCTGAGCTTCGCGCGCGTGGGTGTGCCGGCGATCCACGCCGACACCATCCTCGTCACGCCGCTGGAGGACACCGGAATGGACCTGGTCGCCGTCAGGGTCAAGGCGACCGAGATCGCAAACGCACGCGAGGACGCGGGCCCGGGGCGTGACCCCACCCTCTGGAACTTCGCCGCGACCGGTACTGGTGCGGTGGTCTTCTACCTTGACTCCGACACGGGCAAGATCGCGTCGGTGCTGGCGATCAGCGACAGCCCCTATCCGTCCGCCGCGCGAGTCGGCGGGGCCGTGACCACGGCGGCGCAGAACGGCCGCACGCAGGTCACGGGCCACTTCGCGGCGGTCTACGATGACACCGGCGCGCTCGTTGCGGAGGGCGTCGGCACGGTCGAGTTCCAGGGCGCGCGGCTGGTGCGGGCCTTCTGACCCCGGAGGCATCTCCACTACGCTCATAGCGGCCGGCCCGATATCGGACCGGCCGCCGTCGCATGCCGCCTTCCCCTGGGTGTCGCCTCGCAGCCGGCTCTGGCCTCCGGGGGGAGGT
>JALGUI010000047.1:2915-14547 GCA_029820915.1 Candidatus Zipacnadia bacterium
GGGACAGGAAGGACAGCGCTCAGGAACGGAACGCTGCGGAGGTGCCGAAATGCGCATGCTTGGATGGACGACGGCAACGCTTCTCCTCATGGTCATGCTTGCCGGCTGCGGAGGCGGTGGTGGGGACGCCCTCGTTCCCGCTCCAGGCGCGCCCGGCGGAGGTGACGGCACGGCCGGAACCCTCGAGATCGGGCCGATGGTCATCAGGCCTGCCAGCACCGCGAACTTCGTCGCGCAGAACATGCCCAACGACGCCGGCAACTGCGCCTTCGCGGCGCTCTACGGCGCCACCATCGACTACCTCGCGTCGCAGGCGCTGCTGGACCGCATCGTCTTTTCCAGCGAGCGCGACAGCTTCCATGACATCTGGGTCTGCGACCTCGATGGCAGCAACCTGACGCAGCTCACCAACAACGGCGCCTCGGAGAGTGGGCCGGAGTGGTCGCCGGACGGCACGAAGATCACCTTCTATCGCCAGTGGCCGGCCAGCGACTACGAGATCATGACCATGAGGGCAGACGGGTCGTCCATCACCGCCGTGACCAACAACACAGACGATGACCACTACCCCACCTGGTCTCCCGACGGGCGCATGATCGCGTTCATGACCGACCGCGACGGGAACGAAGAGATCTACACGATGTACGAGAACGGGGACGACCCCGTCAACCTCACCAACCACGCGAACAAGGACTACGTCCCCGACTGGTCGCCGGACGAGAGCAACCCGGACATCGTGTGGGCGACGCGCCGCGATGGACACTACGAGGTCTACAAGATGGATGACGACGGCAGCAACCCCACACGGTTGACGAACGGCACGCATGACTCCTATGACCCGACCTGGAACGCCACGGGCTCGATGATCGCCTGGTCGAAATGGATGGGCAGCGGCTACGACATCTTCCAGATGAGTTCCTCGGGCGCCAACCAGCGCAACTTCACTCGCCACACGTGCGGCGGGCAAACGCCGGCGTACTCCAGCGATGGCCGGTGGATCGCCTTCCGGTCCCCCCGGGGCGCGGCGAAGAACGACATCTGGCTCCAGCAGACCGATGCTCCCTACCATGCCTTCCAGGTTACGGATGACCCCGAGACCGACACGGCCCCGAACCTCGGGAGCCCGACGATGCAGACCGAGCGCGTGCTGATCGGACCCAACGGCTCCGACTGGGGCGGCCTTGACCCGATCTGGACCAAGGCCTCCGCAGGCATTGTGGCCTTCGACGGGGACGGCTACCGCAACTTCGTCCGCATCGGGGTGCGTCCCGGGGATCTCGACACCCTCGATGTGTCGCCCATGGCGAGCACTGGCTGGGACCTGTGCGGCGTGCTCGTTGAGGCGGCCGAGATCGTCAACCTGAAGCAGGATGCCGGCCGCGGCCTCGAGCCGACGACCTGGCTGTTCGACGCCCATGACCCCGGCGCGGCGCTGCTCTACTTCAACGCCGACACCGGCAAGCTGGTCTCGGTGCTGCTGGCGCAGGACAGCGTCTACCCCTCCGCCGCGGGCGCAGGCGGCGCCATCTGCCAGTCGGTGGAGGGTGAGGGGCTCGTCATCCAGGGCCGGTTCAGCGCCGTCTATGACGCGCAGGGCGACCTCGTCGCGAGCGACGGCGCCACGCGCGTGGTACTGAGCGCCGCCGGCGAGGTCGTGAGCGCGAACTGAGGCCTCAGTTGTCGGAGGCCACCACGTCGGCCCGTACCGCCGAAGCGGCCGGCCCCCCACGGGCCGGCCGTCGCGGTCTGTGGCAGGAGAGCGCACGCGCGACCGGGAAGCATGGGGTAGTCATCGGCGGCGCACTGCCGCGACCGCGCGGCGGCGACGCCTGCTCCGGTCATCGGGAGGGTCCGCGATGCGCACGATCGTCTGGCTCGTGACCACGGTGTCTGTAGCCCTTACGCTCGCCGGCTGCGGCGGAGTTGCCCCACCGACCTCCGAGCCCGGCCCGCCCGCGCTCACCGAGACGCTCGAGGTCGGGCCGATGCTCATCCGCCCGGCCAGCACCGCCGGCTTCGTGGCCCAGAACATCGACAGCGAGGGCACGGCGTCCTTCGCCGCCCTCTACGGCGCGCAGATCAACTACCTGGCCGCGCAGGCGCTGCTCGATCGCATCGTGTTCAGCAGCATGCGCGACGGGTTCTCCGACATCTGGGTCTGCCACCTCGATGGCAGCGATCTCGTCCAGTTCACGAACAACGCCGCCTCCGACATGCGACCGCAGTGGTCACCCGACGGCGCCAGGATCGTGTTCGATCGCAAGTGGGCCGGGCAGGACCGCGAGATCATGATCATGAACGCCGACGGCTCGAGCATCCACGCCGTGACCTCGAACACCGTGGACGAGCGCGACCCGTGCTGGGCGCCCGAGGGCCGGCGCCTGGCCTTTGAGTCCTTCGGGCCGGGCGACTGGGAGATCTTCACCGTGTACGACGATGGCATCGCCCAGATGAACCTCACCAACAACGCCGCCAGCGACACCGGGGCGGCCTGGTCGCCCAGCCGAGCCGATCCGGATATCCTCTTCGCATCGGACCGGGCGGGCGACAGCGAGATCTACCGGATGGACGAGGACGGCACGAACGTGACGGCGGTGACCGCCAACTCGTGGCAGGACTATCGTCCCGCGTGGCGTCACGACGCCCTGGAGATCGCCTGGGACGCGGAGCTGAGCGTCGGGCGCGAGATCGTCATAAAGAGCGCCGCCGGCGGCGCCATGCGCAACTTCTCAGCGTCCTCCGACTCAGACTCCGAGCCGTCGTGGTCCAGCGACGGCAAGTGGATCGCCTATGCCAGCCTGGATATCCCCAACATCGATGTCCGCCTGCAGCAGACCCAACCTCCGCACGCCGTGTTCAGGCTGACGACCGTGGGCGCCGTGGACGAAGCGCCCGACCTGGGCAGCCCGACCATGCAGGTGGAGCGTGTGCTGATCGGCCCGAACGGCTCCGACTGGGGCGGCAACGACCCGGTCTGGTCCAGCGCCTACGCGGGCATCGTGGCCTTCGACAACCGCGGCTACCTCAACTTCGTGCGCATCGGCATCGCCGCCGCTGACGTCTCAAGCCTGCAGTTCACGCCGATGGGGAACACCGGGCTGTTCAACGCCGGAGTGGCCGTGGAGGCGGACCAGATCGTGAACCTGCGCGAAGACGCCGGCCGCGGCCGTCAGCCCACGGTCTGGAACCTCAGCCCGCTGAACGCCGGCGCGGCGCTGCTCTACTTCGACGCCCTCACGGGCAAGCTCGCGTCGGTCCTGGTCTCGCGCGACGTGGTGTACCCCAGCGCGTCCGGCGCCTCAGCGGCGACGCAGTCGGTGCAGGGCGATCGCGTCGTCGTCGAGGGCGCCTTCAGCGCCGTGTTCGATGGTGACGGCCGCAACATCGCGCCCGGCGGCGCACGCCGCGTCACTCTGGACCGCGACGGCCGCCTCGTTGCCGTGGACTGACGCGCAGTGGGATGGACCGCAGGCGATACCTGATCACCATGCTCGGCCGTGAGGTGAAGACCGTGAGTTGGAGGACTGTCGCCATCCTGATCGTGATGGCACTCGCGCTCATTGTCGGCGGCTGTGGAGGAGGCATCGGTCCCCCGCTCCCGCCCGGCGCCGGTCAGGGCGAGATGCTGGCGATCGGGCCGATGCTGGTGCGGCCGGCCAGCACCGCGGGCTTCACGACGCAGAGCATCCCGAGCACCGGCGGCACCCGGTTCGTGGCCCTCCACGGCGCCCGGATCAACTACATGGCCTCCCAGGCGCTGCTCGACCGCCTCGTCTTCGCCAGCTCGCGCGCGGGCACGTACAGCATCTTCGTGTGCGACCTCGACGGCAGCAATGTCGTGCAGCTCACCAGCAACGCCGCGCAGGAGTTCCACCCCGAGTGGTCTCCCGACGGGACGCGCATCGTCTTCGACCGCGCGTGGAGCGGGCAGGACGCGGAGATAATCGTCATGAACGCCGACGGCTCGGGGATCGCGGCGCTGACGAACAACGCCGATGAGGACGAGGACCCGACGTGGTCACCCGACGGCAGGCGGATTGCCTTCCAGAGCGATCGCGACGGCAACGAGGAGATCTACAGGATGTACGCCGACGGGAGCCATCAGACGAACCTGACCGGCCACGCGAGCATGGATCGACACCCGGCCTGGTCGCCGGGAGCGAGCAACCAGAAGATCGCGTGGGCGACCGGCAGGCACGGGCCGTTCGAGATCTACACCATGAACCCCGATGGCACCGGCCCGACGCGCCTGACCAACGACACCTTCACGGACTACGGCCCAGCGTGGTCGCCCAACGCCGCGCAACTGGCCTGTGGCAGCATGCGCGGGAACTGGGAGGTCTACGTGATGACCTCCAGCGGGGCGCACCAGCGCAACTTCTCGGGGAGTCCGGCCGCCGACGACGGTCCATCGTACTCGACCGACGGCCGGTGGATCGCCTTCGGCAGCGACCGGGCCGGGGTCTACACCATCTACCTTCAGCAGACCGATCCGCCCTACGCCGCCTTCTGCGTCACCGGTGCGAGCTCGTTCAACGTACTGCCGGACCTGGGCAGCCCGACCATGCAGACCGAGCGCGTGCTCGTCGGGCCCTCGGGCTCAGACTGGGGCGGCCTCGACCCGCTGTGGTCGAGCGCCGACGCGGGCATCGTCGCGTTCGGCGGAGAGGGCTACCTGAACTTCGTGCGCATCGGCATCCGCGCTGCCGACCTGGGCTCGCTTACCGTTGAGCCACTGGACGTCAGCGGCTGGGACCTGGTCGGCGTGGTCGTCGAGGCCAATGAGATCGTGAACCTGCGCGAGGACGCCGGCCGGGGCCGTGACCCGACGGTGTGGCAGCTCGACCCGCTCGACCCCGGCGCAGTCGTCATGTTCTTCGACACCGACGATGGCTCGCTTCAGTCCGTGCTCGCCGTGGACGACGCGGTCTACCCGAGCGGATCGGGCGCCACAAGCGTCGTGCAGCAGCGCACAGAGGGCGGGCGCCTGGTCGTCGAGGGCAGCTTCAGCACGGTGTTCGATGGCGAGGGCAACCGCGTTGCGGCGGACGCCTCGGCGGTCACGATCAGCGCCGAAGGAGGCGTTGTGAGCGCCGAGTAGACGCACCTCGCGGACTCGGTCTCAGGCGCGGCTCGGACGCGGATCCGGGCCGCGCCTGACGCGTATTGGAGGCCGGGTAACCGAATCGGCGGAATCGCCCCGAAACGGCCCCATAGAGGCCCGTAGCGGCCCGTTCCGACGTTGACGACAGGCCGCGAATGATGTATACTTAGATGTCCCCGAAAGGACACCCTCAGAGCGTCTTCCGGACGCCCCGAATCGCACACTTAGCAGCACTCACAGGGAGCTACTCATGGCAGACGAGAGCATCGAAGCAGGGATTGAGACGATCCCCCTCCATCAGGAGATGGAGGACTCATTCATGCAGTTTGCGCTCAGCGTCATCGTGGCGCGCGCGCTCCCCGACGCGCGCGACGGCCTCAAGCCGTCGCAGCGCCGCATCCTGCTGGCGATGCACGATGAGGGGCTCTACCCCGACCGCGCGCACGTCAAGTGCGCGAGCATCGTCGGCGAGACCATGAAGACCTACCATCCGCACGGCGATCAGGCGCTGTACGATACGCTGGTGCGCATGGCGCAGGACTTCTCGCTGCGCTACCCCCTGGTCGATCCGCAGGGCAACTTCGGCTCGATCGACGGCGACCCGGCGGGCGCCCCGCGCTACACCGAGGCGCGGCTGTCGCCGATCGCCATGGCGGCGCTCGAGGACCTCGACAAGGAGACGGTAGACTGGCAGCCCAACTACGACGAGCGCGCCGAGGAGCCTGAGGTGCTGCCCGGCGCCTTCCCGAACCTGTTGTGCAACGGCACCGCGGGGATCGCCGTCGGCTACGCCACCAACCTGCCGCCGCACAACCTGGGCGAGGTCGTGGACGCCGCCATCGCGCTGCTCGAGGACCCCGACCTCGAGCCGCGAGACCTGATGAAGTACATCCACGGCCCCGATTTCCCCACCGGCGCCATGGTGTTGGGTCGCAGGGGCATCCTCGACTACCTCACCAAGGGCAAGGGCTCGGTGACCATGCAGGCGCGCGCCGTCCCCGAGCCGCTGGCGCGCGGCCGCGAGGCGATCATCGTCACCGAGCTGCCCTACCAGGTCGCCAAGGGCTCGCTGCTCGAGCAGATCGCCGACCTGGTGAACGACGGCAAGCTCGATGGCATCAGCGACCTGCGCGACGAGTCCGACCGCAACGGCATGCGCATCGTGATCGAGCTCAAGCGCGACGCCATCGCCGATGTGGTGCTGAACAACCTTTACAAGCACACGTACATGCGGACGAACTTCAATGCGAACCTGCTGGCGCTGGTGAAGGTCGGCGGCTCGCTGGTGCCGCGGCAGTGCACGATCAAGGACCTGCTGCAGGTCTTCCTGGCGCACCGCCGCGAGGTGATCACGCGCCGCACCCAGTACCTGCTCAAGCAGGCGGAGGCGCGGCTGCACATCGTGGAGGGCCTGCTGCGCGCGCTCGACGTGATCGACGAGATCATCGCCCTGATCCGGGGCAGCGCCAACCGCACCGAGGCGCGCGAGGGGTTGATGGCGCAGTTCGAGTTCAGCCAGGTGCAGGCGGACGCCATCCTCGACATGCGCCTTGGCCAGCTCACGCGGCTGTCGTACGACGACCTGGCGGCGGAGAAGGAGAAGCTCGAGGAAGCCATCGGGGAGTACCGGATGATCCTCGGCTCCGAGGACGAGAAGTCCAAGGTCATCAGGCGCGAGCTGCGCAAGCTCGTGCGCGACCACGGCGACGAGCGCCGCACGCGCATCCACGATTCGGAGGCCGAGGACATCGACATGGAGGACCTGATCGCCCAGGAGGACATGGCGATCACCATCACGCACGACGGCTACATCAAGCGCATGCCGGTGGACACCTACCGCGTGCAGCGGCGCGGGGGCCGTGGCATCGTGGCGCTGACCAAGAAGGAGGAGGACACGGTCGCCGACATCTTCGTGGCGACCACGCACCACCTGATCCTCCTCTTCACCAACAGGGGGAACGTGTACCGCGCCAAGGCCTACCAGGCGCCGCTGGCCAGCCGCCAGGCGCGCGGCACGCCCATCAGCAACATCGTGCCGCTGGCGGACGGCGAGAACATCACGGCGTGGATCCCCGTCCAGAACTACGCCCAGGGCGGCTACCTGTTCATGGTCACCGACCACGGCTACGTGAAGAAGACGGAGCTGAGCCAGTACGACACGCACCTGCGCTCCAAGGGCCTGATCGGCATCAGCCTCGAGGAGGGCGATGAGTTGCGCTGGGTGCTGTGGACCGACGGCGCGCGGGACATCCTCCTCGCCACGCGGATGGGCATGGCCATCCGCTTCGACGAGGAGCAGGTGCGGCCGATGGGCCGCAACGCCCGCGGAGTGCTGGGCATCAAGATGCGCAAGGACGATGAACTGGTGTCCGCGGAGGTCGTGGACAAGAAGGACGAGCGCGACCTGCTGGTGGTGAGCGAGAAGGGCCTCGGCAAGCGCACGGCGCTGAGCGAGTACCGCTCCCAGTCGCGCAACGGCATCGGCCTGATCACCCTCAAGATCACCGACCGGAACGGGCCGGTGGTGGGCACTGAGATCGTGGACGACGAGGACCAGATCATGTGCATCACCTCCGCGGGCGTGCTGATCCGCATGCCGGTCGCCAACATCCGGCGCACCGGCCGCAGCGCCCAGGGCGTGAAGGTCGTCTCGCCCGACGAGGGCGCGCACGTGTCCGCCGTCGCCAAGGTCGTGCGCGAGGCGGGCGGCGCCACCGAGTAGCCCGTGCCGCATGACATGCCACGGGCACCCCGGCGCACCGCGCCGGGGTGCCCGTTTGTTCCCGGCCGCGCCCCATGTGTCTGAAGGGAAGGGCGACCTGCGCGACGTATCCTCCGACAGCCGCACCGTGCGTTCGCGCCGGTCGCAAGCGGCCCGGCCACCGAATCGGGCCACCGCCTTGACTCAGCGCGGGCTATGGAATACCTTGCAGTGAGGCGCAGCTTTCCTGGCGGAAACCTGCCCAGACATGCACCGGACCCATCCTGGCACGCGGGGGTGGCGCTTCCTTGCGCGAGTGCCGGATCCAGCGAGACCCATGACGGAGGCTGTCGATGGCGACCACGTGGAGGGAAACGGACTTGGACCTCTCGGACAACGCGCTGACCGTTCTCGGTCGCCGCTACCTGAGGAAGGACCTCGAGGGCAACGTGGTCGAGCGGCCGGAGGACATGTTCCGCCGCGTCGCCGAGAACATCGCGTCGGCCGACGCGAACTACGGCGCGAGCGAGCAGGAGGTCGCGCGCGTCGCGGACGAGTTCTACGGCATGATGGCCCGGCAGGAGTTCATGCCCAACAGCCCGACGCTGATGAACGCGGGCCGGGAGTTCCAGCAGCTCTCCGCGTGTTTCGTGCTGCCCATCGAGGACTCGATGGAGAGCATCTTCGAGGCGGTCAAGGACACCGCGCTCATCCACAAGAGCGGCGGCGGCACGGGCTTCTCGTTCTCGCGACTGCGGCCCGCCGACGACATCGTCAGCTCCACGCGCGGCGTCTCCAGCGGCCCGGTCTCCTTCATGCGCGTGTTCGACGCCGCGACCGAGGCGATCAAGCAGGGCGGGGTGCGCCGCGGCGCCAACATGGCCGTGCTGCGGGTCGATCACCCGGACATCATGGACTTCGTCGAGGCGAAGACGGACCACTCTCAGCTCACCAACTTCAACCTCTCGGTCGGCGTGACCGACGCCTTCATGCGCGCCATGCAGCAGGGGGAGGAGTTCGCGCTCATCAACCCGCGCACCGGCGAGGAGTCGAGCAGCGTGAACGCCCGCGAGCTCTTCGGCCGCATGACCGAGCTGGCGTGGGCCGGCGGCGACCCGGGCGTGGTCTTCCTCGACCGCCTGAACGCCACGAACCCGACCCCGCACGTGGGCGAGATCGAGGCCACCAACCCGTGTGGCGAGCAGCCGCTCCTCCCCCATGAGTCGTGCAACCTGGGCTCGATCAACCTGGCGAAGATGGTCGAGGGCGACGGCGAGGCGGCGCGCCTCAACTGGGACCGTCTGCGCGACACCGTGCACCTGGCCGTGCACTTCCTCGACAACGTCATCGACATGAACCGCCTGCCTCTGGACGCGATCGCCGAGATGACGCGCGCGAATCGCAAGATCGGCCTGGGCGTGATGGGCTTCGCGGACATGCTGATCCTGCTGGGCGTGCCGTACAACGGCCAGGAGGCGGTGCGCACGGCCGAGGAGGTCATGCAGTTCGTGCGCGACGAGGCGCGCGCGGCGTCGCGGGAACTCGCTGAGAAGCGCGGGCCGTTCCCGAACTGGGAGGGCTCGACCTACGAGCAGGCCGGCGAGCCGCCCCTGCGCAATGCGACCGTCACGACCATCGCGCCGACCGGCACCATCAGCATCATCGCCGGCTGCTCGTCGGGCATCGAGCCGCTGTTCGCGGTCGTCTTCACCCGCCACGTGCTCGACCGGGACGAGCTGCTCGAGGTGCATCCCATCTTCGAGCGCGTCGCCCACGAGGGCGGCTTCCACAGTCCCGAGCTCATCAAGGAGATCGCGGCGAAGGGTTCGCTGCACGACATCGAGGAGCTTCCGGGCGACGTGCGCGAGCTGTTCGTCACGGCGCACGACGTCACGCCCGAGTGGCACGTGCGCATCCAGGCGGCCTTCCAGGAGTTCACCGACAACGCGGTCTCCAAGACCGTCAACTTTCCGAACCAGGCCACGGTGGACGACGTCGAGCAGGTCTACCGGCTCGCCTACGAGCTGGGCTGCAAGGGCGTGACCATCTACCGCGACGGCTCGCGCGACGAGCAGGTGCTGACGACGGGCAAGACCGAGCGCGCGAAGGCGGGTGAGGCGCCGCCGGTGACGCCCCGCCCGCGGCCCCCCGTGGTGACCGGGTCCACACGCGTGGTGCGCACCGGGTGCGGCAAGCTCTACGTCACCATCAACCAGGATGAGCAGGGCCCGTTCGAACTGTTCGCGACCATGGGCAAGGCGGGCGGCTGCGCGGCGTCGCAGTCGGAGGCGATCGCGCGCCTGGTGTCGCTGGCCTTCCGCTGCGGGATTCCGGCGGAGGAGGTCGTCAGGCAGCTCCGGGGCATCAGTTGCCACATGCCCGCCTGGGAGGCAGGCGGTGAACGCATCCTGTCGTGCGCGGATGCGGTGGGCAAGGCCATCGAGCGGTCCCTGATGCCTGAGGCCGAGCAGCTTGCCATGGACTTCAACGGCACGGCGTTTGGCCACACGGGAGCGTGCCCCGACTGCGGCGGCACGCTGGTGTACGAGGGCGGCTGCAACGTCTGCCGCGACTGCGGCTACTCGCAGTGCGACTGAGCGCCTGCCCGGCGCCCTCGCGCACGTCGGGCACGGGCGTCGAGCGAGGACACAGCGCGCGGCGAAGGGGCTGACCATGATGGACACGTCAACGAGCATCGGGCCGCAGTTCCAGGAGGTCACCAAGTACGCGCGTGGCCGCCCGGTTCCGCAGGCACCCGGCTGGGCGGCTCCGCCTCCGCCCTACAAGACCTACGAGAGCTACCTCGAACGCATCGAGCTGCCCGAGCCGGAGACGCAGGGCGGCACGCCGCTGTGGCAGGCGATCCTGCATCGCCGGTCGCAGCGACGCTTCACCGGCGAGCCGCTGAGCCTGACCGAGCTGTCGCAACTGCTGTGGGCGACCCAGGGCGTCACCGGCGAGGCGCCCGGCTTCGAGCTGCGCTCGGCGGCGTCGGCGGGGGCGCTGTACCCGAACGAGACCTACGTGGTGGTGCAGGCGGTCGAGGGCGTGCCGGAGGGCGTCTACCACTACGACGTGCGCGGGCACGCGCTGGGGATGCTGGCCGAGGGCGACTTCTCCGGCGAGGCGGCACAGGCCTGCCTCGGGCAGACCTGGGTGGCGCGTGCGGGAACGGTCTTCGTGTGGGGCGCGGTCGTGGTGCGCTGTGCCTGGAAGTACCAGAACCGCGCCTACCGCTACCTCTACCTCGACGCCGGACACCTCGGCGCCCAACTGCAGCTCGCGGCGCAGGCGCTGGAGCTGGGGGCGTGCAACATCGCGGCGTTCTTCGACGACGAGGTCGCGCGGCTCGTCGGGATCGACGGCCGCACCGAGGTCCCGGTCTACGTGACCGCCGTCGGTCGATCGGCGTAGGGCCTCGGCGCGCTGGTGGTTATTTGCGGAAGACCGCGTACTGCAATGCGGACCTCCCCCGCCCTCGCCCCCTCGCCGGCACGGCTATCCATTACCCACAAGTCGGGACGGCTGCGCCGAGGCCACGCGATGGACAAGCGGTGCGCCGCTTTGTCGTACGGAGGGGCCGCTCCTCGCGCCGTCCGTGGTGGCGCGAGGAGTGACGCCTGCGCGGCTGTGTTGCGCAGGCGTCAGGTTCCATCCCGGCCCGCGCATAACCGCAGTCCCGCCTGTGGGCGGGAGCAAACGACGCAACGGCTGGGCTGGCATGGAAGCTGAGGCGCTGGCGCGCCTCACCCTCGCGCGGACCCCGCCCCTGGGCGGGGTCCGACGCTCGGGCAGCCCCTCCGTACGACAACGACGTGCGGCGCAGA
>JALGUI010000048.1 GCA_029820915.1 Candidatus Zipacnadia bacterium
GGCATCTCCAGGTGCAGCGTCACGCTCGGCTCGGCGCCCGCCGCCCGCGCCTGCTCGGTATCCTCGCCGACCCAGATGTCGGTCCCGAGCGGCTCGCCCGGCGAGATGCTCACGGGATGCAGGGGCGTCAGGATGGGGACGCTTCGGTGGCTGTCTCCGCCCGCCAGCCACGAGTTCGGGTTGCCGTCGCGCACCGTCACGAAGTAGAGCTTGTCGAGCGTCGCCAGGGTCGCCGGGTCCCCGATCTCGCGGAAGACCGCGGAGGTCGGGCTGAAGAGGTTGAAGGTGTGGATGCCATCCGCGGGCGACCCCGACTGGTCGCGCGCGGCCCATGCATTCATGGCTCGCCCGCGGTAGCCCTGGATCGAGGCCCTGCGGAAGCGACTCTCTCCCCGCACGCGCGAGTCGCTCAGACACGGGTAGACCGGCACATCATACCGGTGGCCCAGCTCAACGCTGTACTCCCAGGGGTTGAGGCGGAAGTAGCCGGTGGTGACGAGGATGTCCACCAGGCCGTCCTGCAGCCACCGCTCGATGTCGAGCCCCATCTCTCGGTCGAACTCCACCGAATCGGCCACCCGCACGGAGACCAGGATCGGCCGCCCGCGCTCTTGCCCGACCTCCTCGGTCATGCTGCGCACCCGCTGCAGCAGGTCGGTCATCATGTCGCGCTCTTCCTGGCTTGCCGCGCCGCCATTGGCGACGCCGGCGAAGTAGCACATGTGCCGGAAGAAGTCGAGCTCCACGCCGTCCACGTCGTAGTTGTGGCACACCTCCTCGATGAACGCGAAGGCGAGGTCGCGGATCTCGGGCCGCGCGTAGTCCACCGAGCTCCATCGTCCATACGGCGTGCGCGTCACATGATCGCCGACGAGCCACTCGGGGTGCTCGACCTTGAGCGGCGGGAAGAGCAGGTAGGGCGTGTCGGGCGTGTGCGCGGCGTCGTGCGTGTCGTTCATGCGCATCGACCAGAAGACCTCGATGCCGTGCTCGTGGCCGAACTCAACCACGCTGTGCAGCGTGTCGGAGCCCAGGTCGATCAGGTCCTGCGTGATGTTCCGCTTGTCCGGCAGGATGCCGTAGTCGCCGGGGTGGCGCGTCAGGACGGTCCCCACCTCGGTGGCGTGCGTGAAGTTGCTGAAACCCGAGCTGATGGTGCAGTAGGCGATCGTGTCAACGTGCGTGCCCGCCAGAGCGGTCGTGCGCAGATCGAGGAAGCCCTCGACGGTCACCTCACGGTCGGTCGGGAAGTAGAGGCAGTCGCATCCGTCGTTGTTGGCGATGATGCGGCGCGGGCGATGGGCCAGCTCACGCCGCATCTCCCGGAGTTGCTCGATCGAGAGCTCTCCCTCTCCGGCAGGCGGCTGCGCCGATACTGCGCTCACCATCAGGATCGAAGCCGCTGCCGCCAGCAGCGGCACAGACGCGGCAAAGGTCATTGCACTGGTCATGCCATCGGCCTCCCGTCCGTCGCATGGATCTCGCGGGACTATTGCACTGCCGGCCACCGGGCACCTCCCGGACCTGGTGGCGCGTGGCATCACGGAACTGAAGGGCCTGACCGCCTGTGCAGGGAACAGCACCACCACAACCTCGCGAGCCCGCTTCACAACCTCGCGTAGGTCGGGCATCCTTGCCCGACACAGCCGTTTCCCTGAGTTGTGGAGCAGCTCCCGGACACCAACGGACAGACAGGAGTGGCGCAGCGATGAAGACATGGAAGGTCGGGATCGTCGGCCTGCGGCGCGGGCGCGGGTTCGTGTCCGTCTTCGCCGCACATCCCCGCGTCGAGGTGACGGCCCTGTGCGATGTCAACCCGGACACCCTCGCGGACCTGGGGGAGGCCTTCTCGCTGCCGGATTCGGCGCTTCACACCGACTACGACGACTTCGTGGCCGCCGACACCGACATCGTCATCATCGCCACGCCGATCCGCTTCCACGCCGCGCAGACCATCCAGGCGCTGCAGGCCGGCAAGGATGTGCTGTGTGAGCAGACGGCGGCCTACACCGTGGAGGACTGCGAGCGGATCGTCGAGGCGGTCAAGCAGACGGGTCGCACCTACATGATGGCCGAGAACTACTGCTACTTCCACTACATCCGCCGGTGGCGGGAGATGATCGGCCAGGGCAAGCTCGGCCCGATCTTCTACGCGGAGGCGGAGTACGTGCACGAGATCGAGCATCTGCTGGTGGATGAGGAGACGGGCGAGTACTACTGGCGCCACGAGCGCCCGCCGATCTGGTACTGCGCCCACTGCCTCGGCCCGCTGCTGACGCTGATGGACGACCGTATCGTGGCCGCCAGCGGCAGCTCCGCCGGCTTCCACAAGCGCCCTGAGTACAGCGACCACCTGGGCTTCCTGGACATGGAAGTCGGGCTCTTCCGCACGCAGAAGGATGCGCTCATCAAGATCGCCCGCAGCCAGGTGGCGCCCCGCTACCCGCACCTGGTCTACTACTCGCTCTACGGGACGCGAGGCTACGTCGAGAACGGGCGCGATGGCACGGGCGACACCGAGGGCTACCTGTGGATCGAGGGTGAGACGCCGGACGATGAGAACGGGCACCGCCGCGCCGAGACTCTGCACTGCCCGATCATCGACCCGGACGCCCTCCGAGTACTACATGATCCGCGATTTCCTCGACGCCCTGGAGAGCAACGCCAGGCCGCCGATTGATGTGATGCGCTCGATGGACTTCACGACCCCCGGCATCATCGCCCACGAGTCGGCGATGAGCGACGGCAACTGGCGCGACGTGCCGCTGTTCGATTGGTAGACGGCGTGCGGGAGGTCAGCGATGCGTGCGATCAAGGCGGGCTTCGTCGGGTTCGGGGAGGTCAATACCCCCCGCGAGATCGTCGAGCGCAAATGTAATGAGGCGCGCAGACTGCTGAAGGCCGAGGGCCTCGAACTCGTCTGGACCGATCCGGTGAGCGATGACCCGGAGGGCCGGGACGTCACACGCGCGCGGGCGGAGCTGGCGCGGGAGGACTTCGACCTGCTCATCCTCGCCACAAGCCCATGGTCCTGCTGGGGCTGACCGGCTGGGACGAGGCCGATCGGTTTGTGACCACGGCCGACCAGGCCGGCACCACGGCCCTGCGCAAGCCGATGGCGGACATGGGCTACACCTTCAAGTATGTGGTGACGCTGCGCGGCGAGACGCTGCCGGTGGCGCGGATCGTCAGCTACGCTCAGGCCGCTCGCGCCGCCGCTCTCCTGCGCGGCGCCCGGATCGGCACGATGGGCTACCGCGACATGAACCTGTACGGCACCCTCCACGACGGGGTGTCGCTGCGCGCGCGGATTGGGCCGGAGGTGGAGAGCTTCGAGATGCTGGAGATGGTCCAGGCCATCGAGCGCCTCGACCCCGACGCGGTCGCCGAGCTGACCGCGGACGTGAGCGCGCGCTGGGAGTTCGTGAAGGACCCGCAGCCGGGGACCATCGAGAACACCGTCAGGCTGTACCTGGCGCTGCATCAGAAGGTCGCCGAACGGGGCTACCAGGCGATCACGCTGCTCGATGTCGATGGCGTCAAGAAGCTGCTGGGCTTCGCCCCCGCGGGCGTCTTCATGCTGCTGCACGAGGAGGACGGCGTCTGCACCGTGCCCGAGAACGACATCCCCGGCGCGGTCACTCAACTCATGGTGCGCCATCTGACCGGGCAGGTAGGCGCCTACATGGAGTTCTATGAATTCCAGCCCGACGGGATGCTCATGGGCGTGCCCGACTACGTGCCGACCGAGGTCGTCGAGGGCCCGGTCACGGTGCTGCCCAACGCCTTCGGCGAGTTCGGCGAGGGGCTGCTCAATGTCTCGCGCGTCAAGACCGGCCGGGTCACCGTGGCGCGGCTCACCCACACCGGCGACCGATACGCCATGCACGTAGCCACCGGAGAGGCGGCCACGCCCCGCCCGTGGGAGGAAGCGGGCTGGTCGCCCCCGGCTCCGCGACTGCCGAGTCTGGAGATCGCACTGGACGGCCCGGTCGAGGACTTCGTTCAGCAGGTGCTCAGTCAGCACTACATCATCTCGTACGGAGACAACACCGAGCCGCTGCGGGACCTGTGCAGCATCATTGGCGTGGAGGTCATCTGAGCCGCCGATTGTCTGCGCGCCTGGTAATTCGAGGGAGAATCTGCGTATGCTGACGCGTGTCGATTTCTGCGGGCTCGAGGTGTCGCGCCTGATCGTCGGCGGCAACCCGTTCTCGGGCTTCAGCCACCAGAGCGCCGAGCGAAGCGAGGAGATGCTGGACTACTACACCGTGGCGCGCATCAAGGAGACGCTGGCGCGCGCGGAGGCGGCGGGCATCAACACGGCCATCATGCGCTCGGACGCCCACATCCACCGGCTGCTGCGCGAGTACTACAACGAAGGCGGGCAGATCCAGTGGATTGCGCAGGTGCCCGGCGACCGCTCGTCGCCGGACTTCCGGGTGGATGCGCGCAGGGCCGTGGCGGCGGGCGCGCGGGCGGCCTACCTGCACGGGGGCCTGCTGGACGCGTGCTTCGCCGACCGCGACGCCGAGGGCTTCGCGCAGCTCGTGGACATCATGCGTGAGGGCGGGGTGCCCGTAGGCGCCGCGGGGCACTCGCCGGAGGCCCACCTGTGGGCGCGCGACCTTGGCCTGCCGCTGGACTTCCATGTAGTATCCTTCTACAACTGCGGGAGCCTGCACGACGGCAAGGGCGACAGGTTCAAGCCGGAGGACCCGCCCCACGCGGTGGCCGCCATCCGGCAGATGGACACGCCCTGCATCGGCTACAAGATCATGGCGGCCGGGCGGGTGCCCGCGCGCGAGGCCTTCGAGTACGCGTTCGCCAACATCAAGCCCGGCGACTGCGTGAACGTCGGCGTGTACCGCGGCGACCGCGACGACATGGTCGAGGAGAACGTGCGGATGGTGGAGGAGATCGTGGGCGCGGGCTGACGCGGGGAGTGTGCGTCTCCCGGGCGGGCATCCGGCTCCTCGGCCGCCACCGCGCCACCTCCTCGGAACCGCGCCCGCCGACGCGTGTCTGTGATAGCGAGGTCCCATGCCCCGACCTGTGATCTGCGTCATCCTCCTGGCTGCTTTGGCGCCAGGGCCCAGTCTGACCGCCGTCGCCGACCCGGATGCCTCGCCGCTGCTTGGCGAGGGCGTCTGCGAGGCGCCGTTCAACCTGGTCGTGCCCGCGGGCCTCGTGCGCGAGCGGAGCCGGCTGGTTGTCGTCGCCCACGATGACGGCTCGGGCGGCCGGCTGCTCTTCGACCTCGGCGTGGATGCGCTCACCGTCGCGTTACAGCGCGATGGCCAGACCACGGAGCTATGCCGGGTGGAAGCCGTCGTGCCCCGCGAGGGCGGCGAGATAGTGCTCAAGCGCCGGCCGGGCGGGGTGGCGGTCGCGTACGGTGCGACCACCGTCCTACGCGCGGATGCCGACCTCCCTGATGGCGGCCGCTGGGGGGTCCTCGATGCCCCCGCCGATATCCTCGACGGGATCGCGTTCCAGCCCACCGGCGAGATCGTCTTCGGCGACGACTTCATGCGCGCGGCCGGCGACCCCGCGACCTGGGAGCAGGTCAGTGGCGGCTGGGGCGTCTCGCAGCTTCGGTCGGCCCGCTACAGCGCGAATGCCTTCACCTTCGTAGGCTCCGCGACCGGTCGCGGCCCGGCGCTGGCAGCCACCGGGTACTGGTTCTGGGAGGACATGACGGTTGAGGCGGCGGTGCGGCCGAGCGAGGGGGCGGGGGGCTTCGGCGTAGGGCTGGCCTTCGTGCCGGACGGCGATTACCGGCTGCTGCGCTTCATGCCTGGGGATGGCGCGGCCGGCCTGCTGCAGCTCGTGCGGGTGCGCGGCGGGGACGAGCTGGTGCTGGACGAGACGCCGGCGGTGGCCCACCCGGATGAGTGGCACCGGCTGGCGATCAGCGGCGTTGCGGGCCACCTGGCCGGTGCGCTCGATGGTGTCGAGCTGGTGGCGGCTGATGATCCGGGGCTCGCGCACGGGCGGGCGATGCTGTGGGCGGTGGGGGAGGAGCCGGTGGCCTTCGATGACGTGGAGGCCTACTCGGGGCCGCGGCGACAGGCCCGGCCGGTCGTGCTCTCCCATCAGGCGCAGTCGTCTGATCCTGTGGCCGCCGCCTTCATCAACGATCAGTATATGCGGGAGTGGGCCGATGAGCGCGACCAGTGGCTGTCCGGGAGCGGCGGGGTGTGGCACGCGGGGTACTTCTGGGGCGATATCGAGCTGGCCTGGGAGCTGACTGAGCGGGCACTGCGCCAGCCGGTCGAGCTGCACGTGTGCGTGCCCGTCGCGGGCGAGAGGTTCAGCCCGCCCAGTGGCACGGAGGCCGGCTGCCATCTCTCGCTCGCGCGCGCCGACGACGGGAAGCTCGCGGTCGTCCTGCGCGACGGCGCCAAGGTGAGCGCTCAGTTGGACCTGGCGATGCCCGACCTGCCGGCCGTGGTGTCTCTGCGCCGGACGGGCGATCTGGTCGAGGCGCTGGTGGCGGGCGAGGTGGTGGCAAGTTTCACCGCCGAGGCCCCGGCGGCTGGGAAGGTCGGCCTGAGCGCGCCGACGGCGCGCTACGAGGCGTCGAGGCTGCGGATCGTCTCGAGCAACATGATCGACTCGGCATTCCGCGCGGCCCCTACCGACTGGCACATCGGCTCGGGCGAATGGGGGGTGTCGAGCCGATGGTCCTGCACGCCCCGCTGGTCGTGGTTCCAGGGCCACTCCCGGGAGCTGGCGGCCATCTGGACGCGCCGGAGCTTCCCGAGCGACACGGTGGTCGAGTTCTTCGCCGGCATCTCCATGTACCAGCCGTGGGCGCCCTTCTACCAGCATCTCGGCAACCTGTGCGTGACTCTGTGCGGATCGGACGCCACGCCCGGGAGTGGCTACAGCCTGGTCTTCGCCGGCTGGGGCAACTCCTCGGCGGGCATCTTCCGTCGCGGCGAGCTGGTGGCCCGCGTTCCGGGTTTCACGATGCCCGATATCGTCGACTCGCTGGGTGGCACCGCCGGCCGCGATGGTGCTCATAAGCTGCACAACGAGTGGTGGCAGATCCGCGCCGAGCGTGCCGGGGCCACGGTGCGGCTGCTGGTGGATGGCAGGCTTGCGGCCAGCTTCGAGGACCCCGACCCGCTGCCCGGTGGTGCGGTGGGGATCTGGACGCTCGACAACGCCATGACGGTCGCCCGCGCCCGCATCTACTACCAGGACGACACGAACGCCCCGCCCGCCGTCCCGACGCCCGCTCGCGTCGGGGGCGCGCCTTCACTGCCGCTGCCGGAGCTCGAGCCGAGCCACGTGGCCGCGGCCTTCGAGGACGGGGTCGGCGCGTGGGGGCCGGCGGCGCCGGGGGCGTGCGAGGTCGCGCTTGCCGAGCGCGATTCGCGCCGAGGGGGCCGCTGCCTGCGCGTGACTAACCCGACCGCAGGCGGCACCTTCGCGCTGGCGGCGCCGGTGGCGGGACTCGACCTGCGCGACCACCCGGTGCTGGCCTTTGACTGCGCCATCCCCGAGGGCGTGATGGTGGACGGCTTCGCGGTCGTCGGGGGCCGGCGCTACCGGCTGGGACTCACCGGCCCGGAGGCCCCGGTGCCCGGCATCGAGGAGCTGGCGCGAACCGAGGCGCGAGCGGACGGCCGCTGGCGGAGCATCTCGGTTGACCTGCTGGGGCTGATGCGTCCGTTCTTCGAGCCCGGCGCGCCGATTGTGCTTGACGGCCTGCAGTTCGCCGCCCATGCGGTGCCGGAATACGTCCGCGCGGGGATCGGGGGCAACGCGGCCGGCGCTTCCTGGCGCCTGGACAGCTTCTTCCTCGGCGCGCCCGTCTCCGGCTCCGTGACACTGCGGACGCCCCGGGATGTCGAGGTGACGGCGCCGGGCTGCACGGTGCAGCGCGATGTCGAGCGTGGCGGCGCCACCCGGCGGGTGACGCCGCGTCATTCGGGACCGGCCGCCATCACGGTGACCTCGGGCCCACGCTCGGCAAGCGACCTCGTTGCCTTCGACCTCGACCCCCCCGCGGTCGAGCCCGTTGCGCCCGTGCCGGACGCCGCCTGGCTGGGGCCGGCCGTTGCGGTGCGCGTCGATGACGCCGGGCTCGCGGGGATCGACGAGCAGTCGCTGATGCTCGAGGTCGCCGGCAAGCGCTTTGGCTGGCCCCATCCCGCCCTGCGCTGGAATCCGGCGGCGGGGGAGCTGTCGCTTGATCTGCGCGAGGCGGGCGTGGAGCTGAAGCCGGACGGCCCGGTGCAGGTGCATGTGGGGCCCGTCGCCGACCGCGCCGGCAATCAGGCCGAGGCGCTGGTGTACGCCTTCACGCCAGATCCGTCCGCCGACGAATCGCCGCCGGACCCGCCCCAACTGTCCGGTCTGCCCCAGCCGCTGGTGGACTGTGACTTCGAGGCCGATGCCGGTCCCCTGCGCCTCTGGGGCGTGGACGCGGCGGTGGAGCTGCGCCGCGTGCGCGGCCCGGCCGGCGGCAACCCCTCGGGCGGCGACTGGTGCCTGCAGGCGCGCTGCACGGAGCTGGGAGGGCTGTTCGGCGTCTCGTTGGGCTGCACGCCCTTCGAGGCGTCGCGCTACCCGATCCTGCAGTTCGACTACCGCGCGCCGGAGGAGCTGCGCGTTGACCTGATCGTCGAGGTGGACGGCACGCGCCGCGTGATCAAGTTCGCCGACAACGACGCTACCTGGCGCTCGATCGGCAGCATCGGCGCCATCGCCGATGACCGGTGGCACTCGGCGACGGTTGATCTGCACGGCCTGCTGCAGCGCGCCTTTGGGGGCCGCGCGTCACTGCCCGTCACGGACCTCTTCTTCGCCAGCTCGGGCTGGCCGGGCAACCGCCGCGACACTCACTGGTGGCTCGATAACGTGCGCGTGTCGGCGGCGCTGAACGCGGCTCCGCGGGCGAATCCGGCGCCGGCCCTGACCTCGCGCGACGAGTCGGGGCTGTCGGCATTCGGCTGGGCGGTTGACGGCTCGCCGGACACACAGCCGCCGGCCGATCCGGCCGCTGCTGATCTGCCCGGCGCGCTCGCCGGCCATGCGGGTGAGCTGGTGTGGGTGCACGCGGCCGCGCGCGATGCCGCCGGCAACTGGTCGGCCGCCTCCCACCTGCCCGTGCGGGTCGCGGCGTCGGATGACGCCGTGGCGCCGGTGGCTTCGGAGCCCGCCCCCGGGCCCGACCAGGCCGCCTGCTCGCGTACGGTGACGGTGACCCTCAGCGATGAGGGCTCCGGCGTGAGCCCCGCCGATCTGCTCATGACGGTGAACGGTGAGGCCTACACCATCGCCGGTGCTGAGCTGGTCTTCGACGAGTCGTCCGGCCTTGTGACCTGGAGCCTGCCCGCCGGCGTGTCGCTCGGCGATGACGGCGCCCGGGTGGCCTGCCGCGTCGAGGGCAGGGACCTCGCCGGCAACGCGATGGAAGCGCTGTCGTGGGTCTGGCGCGTCGATCACACGCTGGACGGCGAGCCGCCCGGCGCTCCAGTGGCGAGCTACCTGCCGGCGAGCGTGGCGGACGCGAACGGGTTCGAGGAGGACACCGGCGGGTGGGGCAACTTCATCGACGGCCAGGTGCTGCGCCGGGCCACGGGTGGGGCGACCGGCCCCGGATGCACGGAGCTGCGCCACCTGGCGAGCCGCCGTGGCAGCGGCTTCGTCCTCGTGCGCGACTTCGGCGATGACTGGCGCAGCTTCCCGATGGTGCGCTTCCGCTACCGCCTTGACGGGACGCGGTCGGGGCGGCTGGAGGTCTACGGCACGACCTTCGACGGCTCCCGCGATCGCTGGACCGAGCTGGGCTCCCTCTCCGCATCCGGTGACGGCTGGCGGACGGCGCGGCTTGACCTCGCGCAGGCGCTGGCGCGCACGAGCCCGTCGCTGGACATCCACCGCCTGTTCCTGAGCATCGAGATCCGCTCGCCCGACGGCGCGATCATCGTGGATGACTACGCGATGTACTCCCAGGCCGCCACGTCCGCTGCCTTCGAATGGTCCGAGCCCGCCGACCCCAGCGGCATCCGCGGCTACTCGTGGCTGCTCGACTCGGCCGACGAGACGATGCCTCCCGAGGCGATCATCGGTGAGGTCAGGCGCGCTGAGTTCAGCGACCTCTCGCCGGGGCACTACTGCTTCCACGTGCGCGCGTGCGATGGCGCCGGCAACTGGGGCCCGCCCTCCCACGTCCCCTTCGACCTCGTCGCGCCGGAGTAGCTGATCCCCGAGACGTCCGTTGCGCGTGACACCGGCCTGTCACCGCGGATGTTCGTCTCACCTGAGGATGGGGGTTTCCTGGAGCAGCTTCGCGCGAAGCTCGCGGGCGATGACCGGTGCCGGGGTTAGCGCCAACTGCGGGCCGGGGTGGCACCTCCGACCTGCTCCCGCAGGTCGGCCCGCTCGCTTCGCTCGCGGCGGCCCCTCCACGCACGGCTTGGTTGCGCTCGCGGCGGCTCATCCGTGGCGGGAACGATGACATGCGGGAGCGTGGCGGGCACCTCGACCCGCAGGCCACGGAAGTACTTCAGCAACTGGAGCGGCTCGGCCGGCGCCCGGTGTGAATCGGAGCGACGCCTCACGCCTGTGCGCCGTCCGCCGACTCGTCGGGCGAGCCGGCCCGCTCCACCTGGAACCCGGCCTTGGCGAGGAAGGCGGGCAGATCGCGCACCATCGCTCGGTCCTTCTCCCTCGCCTCGTCGGAGAGCTGCTCCCAGGGCACGAGGTCGGGGTGGGTCTTCCTGTCGTCATCGCGCTCGGAGCCGAAGCTGTACCCCTGGGCGCGCCGCTCGTCGCACCACCGCTCATGCTCCATCCGGGCCATGCCCTCCGCTTCCTCGTCGCTGAACCGGAACTGCTCGGCGTCCGAGTCGGTGAGCGACGCGATGCCGTAGCCGAATGCCTGCAGCTTGTCGGCGAGGTGGTCGGCCTGGGCCCGGTTGGCCTCCCGCAGGTCCTCTCTGAGGTCCCGCCACGGGTGCATCGCCGGTCGCGAGCCAAGGGCGTGGCCCTTCGCCATCTCGTGGCGCAGGTAGTCCTTGTGCATGGCCTGCGCGATGGTCTCGTTGACGCTCTGGAGCAGCACCTCCGGCCGGCAGGTCTCGTCCAGCAGCGCGAAGGCGTGAACATCCCCGAACTCGCCCGCCGTGCCGGCCCCATCAGGCAGCAGCGTCGCCAGCCCGGCGCCCTCGCTCACCCGCGCCACGATGGGGATCCCATGCCCCCGGGCCCTGCACCGCCGGTGCAGGGCCAGTGCGGCCGAAAGGCTCCGCGCATCCCCCGGCAGGCAGACGTAGGCCGCGGTGACATCGCACCGGCCGTTCGCATCGACGAGGATGTCGCCCGTCTGGAACTCCGGCGACCCGACGTCCATCTCGTGCGCGGTGACGTCGCAGATTGCCTCGAGATATGGATAGCGCGCGCAAAGCGACGCCACGCGCGCATGCGCCTCTCTGTCCACGACGCTGATGCGAAGACGTGCGCCACCGCCTGCGCCGGCCTCCCGCCGGTGCCGCGCCGCCTGGACGACGAGGCTCTCTCCCAGGCGGCCCATGCCGACGACCAGCAGATGCGCGGCGTCGCCATCGGGGGCCGCCGGGTGCAGGGGCGGGTGGGAGGCGAGCAGAGCACGCGCCCCGCTCTCGTATACGTTGAAGAAGTCCAGTCGGAAGACGCCTCCGCGACGGGTCGCCAGCTCCTTCTCGCGCAGGAGCCCGCACAACGCGAGGTCCACGATGTGCACGAAGCAGCTCAGCACCCCCGAGCGTCGATCCGCCGCCAGCCCTCGCGCATGCACCGCGGCCTCGGCGTTCACGCCATCGTCGCCGCACACGGCGAAGAAGTAGGAGGCCTTCGCCACGTTGGCGGTGCGAAGCGATTCCGGCCTGGAGGCATCACCTATCAGCACGGTGATGCCATGTTCGCGGCACAGGGCCACGTTCACGTTGTCGGGGTCGCTCTCGATAGCGACCACGCGGTGGCCTTCGTCGCGGAAGGCCCGGGCGAGCCGAAAGCCCTTCCTGCCCAGCCCGCAGATCACCACGTGGCCCCCGGCGAGGCGACAGCCCAGCTTGGCCAGTTGCTCGGAGAACAGGAGCGCAAGCCCCTGCAGAGCCGTGTAGCCGGCGACGGCGGGTGCGAGGAACCGGGCCACCTCCAGCTCCCAGCTCATCTCGTCGGACGCCTGCTCGCACTCGAGCACGAACAGCCGGACGGAGCGGTACAGAATGTCCCAGAGCGAGCGGTACTCGCCCGCCGCCGCGAAGTGCTTGGCGAGCCCGGCGCAGCCGAGGCCGAGCGCGACCAGCCACAGCAGGCCGATGATCGGCCACTGATGCTCATGCCACCAGTGTCGCGCGCGGACATCCCACACCGCGCCGCCGCGCACCGCCGAACTCCTTCGTGGTGTTCTCCGCCTCGATTCCGCCACCATGCGTCTCCTCACCGCTGCACAGGGATGTGCCGCCTCTCGCCTGTCCCGCCTGCCTTCCACCCGGGTGTTCCCGCGCCCTCCTGCCCGTTGCCATATGCTGTAGCCGCTGCCACTGTCGTGTGCCGCCAACGTCCTCGTTGGCGGGTAGTCGTGTGCCGCCGGCGCCCTCGCCGGCGGAGTCGTCGGCGTGGTCGCGACCGTTGTGGCGTTGCTGTATGCCGTTGGAGGGGCCGCACGAGCGGCGGTCCAAAGGACCGCAACGAGGTCGGCCCAACCCGGTCGTGCCCGGCTCAAACGACCGTGTTGGGCCGACCTTGCCCGACCGGCCGAGCACGATGCGCTCGGCCGGTCGGCCTGCGTGCGGCCCCTCCGGAACAGCGCCGTTGCCATCCGTCGCTCTGGAGGCGCCGGACTACGCGCCCGCCCGGTCGTTGCCTCCCCGCCGCAGGCGCGCAGGTGCGGGCTCTCCGTCGGCGAAGGTGCGGGGGCAGGTGCGATTACTCCGATGAACCAGGCCGGCTACCAGCGAGTGTGAGCGAGATGACCAGAACCGTGCTCGTCCCTGTGTGCGCGATCTGCGCGATCGTGGCTGCGGCTCTTGCCACGTCGGCAGAGCCGCTGCTCCAGAACGGGGACTTCAGCGTCACGCTGGAGGATGACGCGAACTGGCCCGACGCGTGGCAGGTCGATGAGGAGTATCAAGGCCTCTACGGGTGGGTCAACGATGATGGGCACAGTGACAACACGTCTCTGCGTTACCTGGCGAAGCAGGCGGCACCCGCGGGGCCGGTGACCCAGACCGTCGCGTGTCGGCCGAACACCGAGTACGTGCTCACCGCGGCGCTCAAGAGCGACGGCACCGTCCTGCCCATGGTGCGTGTGTTTGCGCTCGACCTCGACCAGGTCGCGGTGACCGTCGAATCCGACGGCGATCAGGCCTGGACCGTGCACACCGCCCGCTTCAACAGCGGCGGCTCCGAGACGCTCGAGGTGCAACTACTCGGCGACCGCGCCATGGTGCAGAGCGGCGCGGCTACCGTAGGCGCCGCGGGGTTCGACGACGTGCAGATCTACCCGGCCGAGGAGGCTCCGGCGGAGGTCAGGCCGCGGGCGCTCTTCACACCGCCGGGCGCGAACCTCGCGCTGAATCGGCCCTACACGCTCGGCTCGGCTCCGCGCTACTCGTACTGTACCGATCCCGATGACGCGACCCAGCTCACCGACGGCGTCTACACCGTGGGCTACTTCTGGACCCAGAAGACCACCGTGGGCTGGAGCAGCACCATGCCCGTGGTCATCACCGTGGACCTGGGCGAGGTGCAGCCCATCGCCGGGCTGTCCTACAGCACCGCCGCCGGCGTGGCCGGGGTGGCGTGGCCGTCCGCGATCACCGTGCTGGTCAGCGATGACGCCGAGGAGTGGACGCTGCTGGGCGACCTGGTGCGCATGAGCGCGGAGGAGATCGGCCCGCCGCCGGATACCTACGCGACGCACCGGTTCGCGGGCTTGGCCCTGAGCACGCGCGGGCGCTACGTGAAGTTCTTCGTCGCGCAGATCCCCTACACGTTCGTGGATGAGATCGAGGTCTACCGCGGGCCGGATGAGCTGCTGGCGGTCGAGCCCGAGGGACGCGCCGTTGCCGATCCCATGGAGTTCTTCCGCGAGAGCCGGGTCTTCTCGGCCATGCGTGTGCGGCTGGGCACGGACCTCG
>JALGUI010000690.1 GCA_029820915.1 Candidatus Zipacnadia bacterium
GGTACTTCTCCTGGCCGGTCGCGGTGATGGTCGTCAGCGTCCGGCCGTGGAAGGACTGCTCGGCCGTGATGATGGTCCGCTGCCCGGGCGCCAGATGCCCGCCGGCCCACTTGCGCGCGAGCTTGATGGCCGCCTCGTTCGCCTCAGCCCCGGAGTTGCAGAAGAAGCCGCGTTCGGCGAAGGACAGCTCCGCGAGTCGCTCGGCCAGCCGCGCCTGCGGCTCGATGAGGTACAGGTTCGAGGTGTGCATGATGCGGCCGGCCTGCTCGCAGATGGCCGTGACGAGCCGCGGGTGCGCGTGGCCGACGCCGCACACGGCGATGCCCGCGACGAAGTCGAGGTACTCCTTGCCGTCGGCGTCCCACACCCTGGCGCCCTCGCCCCGGACGAAAGCCACGGACGGTGCGCCGTAGGTCGGCATCATGTACTGTGCCGCCAGCTCCGCTGTCTCCTGGTTGGTCATGTCGGTTCCCCTTGCGACGTTCGCGTTCGTGCGGGTCAGTCCGGCCGGATCATGGTGCCTATTCCGGACTCCGAGAACAGCTCGATGAGCAGCGAGTGCGGGCGCGAGCCATCGATCATGTGGGCGCGGCCGACGCCGCCCGCCACCGCCTCGATGCAGCTCTGCAGCTTCGGGATCATGCCCGAGCCCACGGCGTCGGACTCGAGCATGGCCTGGGCGTCGGCCGGCGATAGCTCGCTGATGAGTGTTGCCGGATCGTCCCTGTCGCGCAACAGGCCGGGCACGTCGCTGAGCGTCACGAGCTTGGCCGCGCCCAGCGCGACGGCCAGCGCACCGGCGGCGTGGTCGGCGTTGATGTTCAGCGGCGCCCCACGCTCGGAACGACCGATGGGCGAGAGCACCGGGATGTGGCCGGCCGCGACGAGGTCGTGGATGAGCCGCGGGTCGATGTCGGTGACCTCGCCGACGTGGCCGAGATCCGCGCCGCCCGGGCCCTCCATGCGGCAGGCGCCGAGCGTGCAGCCGTCGCGTCCCGAGATGGCGACGGCCGACACCCCGGCCTCCTGCACGTGCGAGGCCAGATCCTGGCCGATCGAGCCGACCAGCACCATCTCGGCGATCTCCATAGTGGCGTCGTCGGTGACGCGCAGGCCCTCGACGAATCTGGGCTCGAGGCCGAGCCGGCCCATCATCTCGGAGATCTTCGCGCCGCCACCATGCACGATCACGGGTCTCAGGCCCACGTAGTGCAGCAGCGCCACGTCGGTGCAGACGCTGCGCTTGAGCCGCTCATCGGTCATGGCGGCGCCGCCGTACTTGACGACGATGGTGGCGCCACGGAACTCGCGGATGTACGGAAGCGCCTCAATCAGCACCTCCGCCCGGAAGGCGGCATCGTTGCCGATGCTCATCGCTGTCCACCCCTCACGTGGCGTTGAGCTCAACGTACTCGGGCGTCAGGTCGCAGGTCCAGCAGACGGCCTGCTCGTCGCCCGCGCCCAGGTCGATCTCGATGACGATCTCGCCCGCGGTCATCACGCTCGCGGCCGCGCTCTCGTCGTAGTCCAGCGGCTCCCCAGCCTCGAAGGCGCGCACGCCGCCGATGCCGATGGCGACCGAGGCCGGGTCCAGGTCCACGCCGGAGGCGCCGATGGCGCCGGCGATACGACCCCAGTTGAAGTCCTCACCCCACACGCAGCTCCGGACCAGGCTGTAGCGGGTCACGGCGCGACCCACCGTGTGCGCGTCCTCGTACGTCGCGGCGCCGGTGACGCGCACCTCCACGAACTTACTGGCGCCCTCGCCGTCGCGCGCGATCTGCTTCGCCAGGTCCCGCGTAACGTGGCCCAGCGCCGCGCGGAAGGCCGCGTAGCCGGGGGCATCGGCGGACTCGACGCGCTCGTTCCCGGCCCGGCCGTTGGCGAGCGCGATCACGGTGTCGTTGGTGCTCATATCGCCATCCACCGAGATGCAGTTGAAGGAGCGAGCGACGGCCCCGTGCAGTGCCTCGCCCAGCAGCTCGGCGCCGATGGCGACGTCGGTGGCGATGAAGCACAGCATCGTGGCCATGTTCGGGCAGATCATGCCGGCGCCCTTGGCGATGGCGCCGATGGCGACGCGCTTGCCGCCGACCTCAAGCTCGACCGAGGACTCCTTGGGCACGGTATGATCGCCCGAGCCGCATCGTGGGCCGTGTCGCGGGCGAGCCGGGTGCACAGCGTGGGGATGGCGGCCTCGATCCGGTCCATGGGAAGCTGCACGCCGATGCGGCCGGTCGAGCACACCAGCGTCTCGGACACCGGCACCCCGGTCTCGAGCGCGGCCAGCTCCGCCATGCGCTCTGCGTTGCGCATGCCCTGCGCGCCGGTGGCGGCGTTCGCGTTCCCGGAGTTGGCGACGACGGTGCGCGCCGAGCCGTCGGCCACGTGCCGCTGCGTGACGAAGGTCGGGGCGGCCCGGAAGGCATTGCTGGTGATGGTGGCGGCGGCACAGGCCGCCGTGCGCGAGTGCAGTAGGACCATGTCGAGGCCCTCGGGCTTG
>JALGUI010000691.1 GCA_029820915.1 Candidatus Zipacnadia bacterium
TGATCGCGTCACCGAAGTCACGCTGCGCCAGCACCTCGCCGTCGGCGCCCAGCACGTAGACGTACCCGGTCTCGGATGCCGCGACTAGCTCGTCGCCCTCATCGCCCACCAGGTCGGCCATCAGCAGCTCAGTGAAGGCGAAGCCGTAGTTGGGGAAGGCGAAGCGCTCGCCGCCGCTCCACACGTTGCACGAAAACGCCCCCGTGGACGAGCCGTTGGCGACCTCGAAGGTGCCGTCTCCGTCCATGTCGCCGATCGCCATCTGCACGTCGCCGAGCTCCGAGTAGGTCCCCCCGACGCGCGTGCCGTCGGCGTCGAATATCTGCACCGATCCGTAGCGGTTCGCCGCCAGGGTTCGCCGCCAGGATCTCGAGCCGTCCGTCGCCGTCGAGGTCGAGCAGCACCAGGTCGAGGGTCCCATGCGGCACGCTGTCGTAGCGCCACATCAGGTTGAACTCGGTGTCATAGCGCACCAGGTTAGCGTTCATCAGGCCCGCGACGATGTCCACCCCGCCGTCGCCGTCCAGGTCGCCCACCGCCAGGTTCCCGACGCGCGGCTGGCGCACGCTGCTGGTGCCCACGCGCAGGGGGATATCACAGTGGTGCGTGCGCTCGACCTCGCCGGTCGCCGCGTCGAGGACGTGGATGTTCTCGTCGTCGGCGCCAATAAGCACTTCAAGCGCGCCGTCGCCGTCGATGTCGCCCTGGGCCACGCACCGGGTGGTGCCGCCGGCCGCGAAGCTCCACAACTCCTCGCCGTCGGCGGTCATCGCGTGCGCCATGCGCGCGCGCAGCACGATCAACTCGTCCGACCCGTCGCCGTCGAGATCGATCGGGTAGAGCCTCTCGACCGGGTGCATCTCGGTGCCGGGCTCGACGGCGATCGCCAGTGTCCGCTCCGCCGCCAGCTCCGGGGCCTCAATAGCCTGCGCCGCGGGCTCCTCGGCGGTGACCGCGGCGCGCGCCACGAACCTGTCAAAGACCCGCTCGAGCTCCACGGTCCCGGCGGCTACCTCGCCGAAGCCCGACAGGTCCATCTCCAGCCGCCCGCCCTGCAGCATCAGCGGCATGCCGCCGAGCATCACCGTTCCCAGGTCCTCGGGACCGATGATGGTGACGTAGGCCGGGTCGGACTCGAACTCGCCGCTGATGGGCTGCTGGGCGAAGATCTCGCCCCGGAAGTCGGTCACGTCGGCGGCCCAGACGTGGTCGCGCGTGAAGGCCATCATGGCCATCTCGGCCTGGCCGCCCAGCCGCGCCTCCTCGCCCACCATCACCACCATCCACGGCTCCCCGCCGCGCGTGACCATGACGGCCTCGTCGCTGATGCGCCGCAGGTCGTAGTCCTTCTGCCGCTCGGTGCTGTCGTCGAAAAAGAGGGTCTGGAAGGCGCGCTGCTCGCCCGCCTGCAGGCTCCCCCCGAGCCGCTGGCGCATGTAGGCGATCTCCCGCCCCACGTGGTTGATACGGCCCGTCAGCCTGCTTTGCGCCCGGCCGTCCGCCATCACGAAGAAGCGCTTCTCGGGAGCGGCGCTCACGATGTCGTCGGGCAGCGGCGGCGCCTCTTCGGCCTCGACTTCGCTGACCACGTTGCCCTCCGCATCGCGGAACACCATGCGGTCGAGCATCACGCCGGGGCCCTCGCGCAGCGTGATGGTGAAGCGGTGCGGGCCGCCCTCGGCGATCTCCACGTTCGGCGTCGGCTCGTCCTTCGTCCACGCGCCCGACGATGGGCCGAAGGTGCCCACGGGGATGTGGAACGCGACCCTCTCCCCCTCGTCCACCGAGACGTAGAAGCTGTCGGTGCCGCTGTCGAGGCCGTAGGCCATCAGCGCCAGCTCGTAGCTGCCCGCGGGCAGGTCGAGCATGGTGTCGAGCTGCGACACGTTCGCGGTGAATTTGACCGCGCGCTCGACGCCCTCGGCCGGGTTGGTGACGGTCACCAGGTCGCGGCTGCCCATCCCGCCCACGCCCTGGCGCACGGTGCGGAAGATGCGGCCCTCCTCGAGGCCCTGCTCGCCCTCGGCCAGCATCTTCCAGTTGCCCACGAAGGTGTAGTCGTCGGCCTCGTTCGCGCGCATGCGGTCGATGACCAGCACGAACTCGCCCTTGAGCCAGAAGATGTTGCGCAGCCAGTCCACGCCGTTGAAGTCATGGACGGCCGTCTCGCACAGCGTGGCGGTGGGCAGGTCGGCGATGGTCTCAAGCGCGGCGCAGGAGGGGATCAGCTCGGCCACGCGGCCATCGCGGATCACGCTGACGCCGTTGTGGTCGGTGGTGTTGCGCACCAGGTAGTCGCCGTCGATCAGCCAGTCCTGGCCGTCGGCGTAGAACTTGATGATGCAGTTGCCGTCGTACTGCAGGTGCTTGCCGCGC
>JALGUI010000692.1 GCA_029820915.1 Candidatus Zipacnadia bacterium
CGCAAGAACGGCATGCACGGGACGATCAGCTTCCACCACAACCTGCGCGTGCTGTATGACCCGCAGGTCTTCGGCGAGAGCAACCCCGAGTTCTACCCGCTGGTGGACGGCGAGCGCTTCAAGCCCCTGGAGAGCGAACGGCGCTGGCAACCGTGCTTCACCGCGCCGGGGATCGTCGAGGCGGGCATCGAGCGCATCGTGCAGTACTTCGACGAGAACCCGAGCGCCATCAGCTACTCGTTGGGCATCAACGACACGAACATGCACTGCCAGTGCGAGAGCTGCACGGCGCTGGACCCGGGGCGCGAGAACTTCCTGGGCGCCCAGCACCTGTCCGACCGTTACTTCACGTGGGCCAACGCCGTGGTGGAGGGCGTGCTCGAGGTCTATCCGGACAAGTACTTCGGCTGCCTGGCCTACAGTTGCGTGGTCGAGCCGCCGGACAACGTCGAGGTGCAGCCGCGGATCATCCCGTACATGACCTACGACCGCATGAAGTGGTGCGACCCCGAGATCGAGGCGCAGGGCCATGCGCTGACCGAGGCGTGGGCCGAGAAGTCCCCCACGCTCGGCTGGTATGACTACATCTACGGCACCCCGTACTGCCTGCCCCGGTACTATCCGCACAAGATGCGCGAGTACCTGAGCTGGGGCTACGAGCACGGCGTGCGGGCGCTGTACGCCGAGGCCTACCCGAACTTCGGCGAGGGGCCGAAGCTCTACACGTACCTGGCGCTCAACTGGGACCCGTACCTCGACGTGGACGCGCTGCTCGACGACTGGTTCGAGCGCTGCTGCGGGCCGGACGCGGGGCCGGCGCTGAAGGCCTACTACGAGTTCTGGGAGGACTTCTGGACCCGCCGCATCCTCGACTCGCCGTGGTTCACGCCGGGCGGGCAGTACCTGGGCTTCAGCCGCGCCGAATACCTCGCCGATGTGACTGCCGAGGAGATCGCGCAGTGCCGGGCGTGGCTCGAGGAGGCCGTGGCCAAGGCGCAGACCGACAAGCAACAGGCGCGCGGCGAGCTGCTGCTGGCAGCGTTCGAGTACTATGAGGCGTCGGCGCTGGCCTACCCGCGCACCGCCGACACGGGCGCGGCGCCCGTCACCGAGGAGGAGGCGCTCGCGCGCCTGGATACCGACTTCGTGCCGGTCGCCATGGCGCAGAAGCGCCTGCAACTGGCCCAGGAGTTCGAGGACGATCCGGTGCTGGTGATGCCGCTGCCGCCCACGCGCTACGGCCCCCTCGCCGGCTCGGGTTGGGGCACCGACCGCATGTGGCAGCTCTACGAGTGGGCCGAGCAGAGCGAGGCCGTGCGCGCGCGCCTCACCGAGCTGGCCGAGACCTCCGAGTTCGCCGCGGTGCGCGAGAACGCCGAGTTGCTCCTGAAGGTCGCCACCGGCGCCACCGAGGCCATCAACGCGAACCCGTCCTTCGAGGCGGGCGAGGACTGGGCGGACGGCTGGAGCGGGTGGGTCAAGTGGGGCGTCGGCAGCCACTACCGCACCACGGAGGTGGCGCACACCGGCGAGGCCTCGATCTGCTGCGACGGCATGAGGCGCGGCGGGCCGAACCAGGTGCTGACGATCGAGCCCGGCAGGTACGCGATCACCTGCTTCGCCTACGCCCCGGAGGGGCAGGAGCACGGCGGCACGGTGACAGTCTCGCTGATGCCGATCGACGAGGCGGGAGGCAACCTCACCGCCGGTGAGCTCTCCTCGTCGCTGATCCCGGTCAGCGGGCGGTGGCAGACGCTGGCAGTCGCCGGCGACGTCCCGGCGGAGATCGGCGGCAAGGCGGTCGCGAGCGTGCGCCTGATCGTGATCGTGAACGGCTTCGAGCCCGGCGAGAAGGTGTACGCGGACGACCTGAGCCTGTTCCGGGTCGATTGACATCCACGCGGCGCTGGCGAGGGGGACGCTGGTCGGGCAGTACGAGCGATAGACGAGACCCGACAGCCGCCCTGGGAGGGGCCGCACGAGGCAGGACGCGAAGCGGGCTGGCGAGGTCGGCCCAACACGGTCGTCGTCACCCCGACGAGCAACAACCGTGATGGGCCGACCTCGTCGCGATTGCTGCGCAATCGCCCCTCGTGCGGCCCCTCCGCACGACACGAGGGGCGATGGGCCGACCTCGTCGCGATTGCTGCGCAATCGCCCCTCGTGCGGCCCCTCCGCACGACACGAGGGGCGGCCGCGGCCCGCGGGAAGCGGCGCAGGTCATCACGCGTGGACGGGCTGGAAGCCCGTCGCGCAGAAGACTGGGGCGAGCCGATGAACCGCATCATCCTGGTGCACCACGGCGAGGCGGATCATGTCCCGCGGGGCCTGACCGGCGGGTGGACGGACTCGCACCTGACCGCGCTGGGCCGCGAGCAGGCGCAGATCACCGGCGAGTGGCTGGGCGGACCGCTGGGGGACCTACCCTTCTGTCTCTACTCGAGCGACCTGCGGCGCGCGAAGCAGACCGCCGAGATCATCGGCGAGTGCGTGGGCATCGAGCCGATCTATGACGAGGACCTGCGCGAGTTCAACAACGGGCAGGCGGCCGACATGACGGTCGAGGAGGCGCAGAATATCCAGCTCCCGCTGAGCCGCCCGCTTGTCGAGTACCGGCCCTACCCGGGCGCCGAGAGCTGGTGGGAGATGGCCGAGCGGGTGTCGGTCGCGCTCGACGCGATCGCCGAGCGGTGCGAGCTGGCGGTCGTCATCACGCACACGCTGTCGGCGACCTGCGTGGTGCACTGGTG
>JALGUI010000693.1 GCA_029820915.1 Candidatus Zipacnadia bacterium
GTCGAGAAGCTGCTGATCGCCGGCACGCCCGAGGGCCCGCTGGCGCTCATGGCGACCGCGGCCGGGAGCGTGAGCGGATACCTCATCGACTGACGCAGAGGAGGCCGCGATGCGCCCGACAACGCTTGCGCTGGCGCTGCTCATCTGCCTGCCGCTGCACACCGCGAACCTCGCGTTGCAGGACGACTGCACGGTGTCCGTGGACAGCAGCCACTCCGGCTACAGCCCGGAGACGATGACCGATGGCATCGAGGTCGTCGCGGGCGGCGACTGGACGCTCGCCGGCTGGGCCTCGGCCGAGACCCCCGGCGACCACTGGATCGAGCTGTCGTGGCCGGAGCCGCGCGAGGTCCACGAGGTCGTCGTCTACTGGGCCCTCGACCAGGGCTTCCGCAGGTCGCGAGAGGTCCAGGCGCAGGTGCGCAACGGCGACGGCTGGCGCACCCTCACGGCAGCGGGCGGCGGTGACGCGGCGGCCTTCGACGCCTTCATCGTCGAGCCCCCCGTTCGGACGGACGCCGTGCGCTTGCTCCAGCCCGAGGGCGAGGGCCCGCCCGGTCGCCCGGACATCATGTGGGTCGGCGAGGTCCAGGTCTTCGGCCCCCCATTCGACCTCGAGGCCGGTCCCGGTGAGGAGTCGGTCGAGCTCGAGCTCGCGGGCGGATCGTCGGACGTCACCTTCCTGCAGCGCGGCGCGGGCCACAGCCTCGTCACCGTGGGCGCCACCCCGCTGACGCTCGTGCACAGCCGCGCCGACGAGTGGACCGCCCACCACCTGGTCATCGATGGCGCGCAGGGCACGCCCGTGACTATCGCGGGCCAGGGCGGGGTGCGCATCGCCCAGGCCGAGGTCGAGAAGCGCGAGGGGGGCGCGACCATGGATGGCGAGCCCATCGCACAACTCAAGGACATGCACATCGAGACTCCGCTGACTGACGCCGTCATCGCCGTGCCCGATGACGACCGTGGCGAGGAGTGGGCCGCGCAGGTCCGCGACGCGGTCCGGGACGCCTGCGGCCTGGAGCTGCCCATGATGCCCGCGGGCCAGGCGCGCGAGCAGATGGGCGAACGGACCGTCATCGCCATCGGCAACGCGCTCAGCAACCCCGTTATCGAGGTGCTCTACGACAAGGGCTTCGCCTACGCCGACCGCGTCTACCCGGGCGAGGGCGGCTATGCCGTGCGCACCGTGCACGACCCGCTCGGCGCGGGCCACAACGTGGTCACCGCCGCGGGCAGCGACGCCGAGGGCACCGCGCTGGCGGTCGATCGCCTGTGCGAGCACATCGCACAGGCCGCCGCCGACGCCCTGCCGCGTATCCTCGACATCGAGCTCGGCCCGCCGCAGAGCAGCCCCAATCCGCCCACGCCCGACAGCATCGACGGCCGCGTGGCCGGGTACCTACGCCTGCGCGAATCCGGTGACGCGCCCGAGTGGGCGCTCAACAACTTCGCGACCTACGGCATCCGCTACAACCAGACCGGCGATCTCGAGTGGGCCGAGATGTACCGCGCGCTCATGCTCGCGCTCGTCGGCTACTGGGACGACCACGGCCCGTGGCCCATGGAGTGGCTGTGGGACCCCTACTGGGCGTGGGACAACTCGGAGGAGGCGCCGTGCTTCACCGACGACGAGCGCCTGCGCATCACCAACTTCCTGCTCGACCTCGGCCGCACCGACCGCACCCGCTACGCCGGCGCCTTCACCGCCCGCAACGAGATATCCGGCGGCCACCAGCTCGATCAGAACCTGTGCCTGTTCGTGCTCGGCGATTACTTCTGGAAGTACTACCAGCATTCCGAGGCGCGCGAGTGGCTGGACGTAGTGGACTGGCGCTTCACGACCTCGGCGAAGTATCACCGCCTGAGCCATGACGCCAACGACTACAACCACGCGGCCTACTGGTTCCTGCTGCGCTACGCCCGCATCGGCGGCGACTGGACCTGGGTCGAGAACGGGCAGTTCGCGCGCTTCGTAACCTACGCCCAGATGATGCTCGACAACCTCGGCTATCGCGCCCAGAACGGCGACGCGGGCAGCCCCTTCGCCGGGCCGCAGGCGCAGATGCACAGCATGGCGAGCTGGTTCTACCGCGACGGCGGCCACAAGTGGGCCATCCGCCGAGGCGCCTGAGGAGCTGCTCGGCCTCTACCGCTTCGACATCGAGCCGACCTTCTACGAGTACCTCTCCGGCCACCCGGCCGACGAAGAGGACCTGCCCCCGCGCATCGTGCCCATCGAGCAGTCGTGGGACAAGATCAGCCTGCGCGAGGACTTCGACCCGCGCGCGCAGTACCTGATCCTCGACGGCATGACCGCGGGCGAGCACGGCCACGATGACGCCAACGCCGTCATCCGGTTCACCGACAACGGCCGCATCTGGCTGGTGGACTGCGACTACATCCGCCGCGCGCCCAAGTGGCACAACTCGGCGGTCGTCATCCGCGACGGCGCCTCCGCGGCCCAGCCGCCGCTGGCGCGCTGCGACCACCTGGCCGACCTCGGCGACGTCGCCCTCGCTCGCACCACGCTGCCGCACTACACCGGGACACACTGGCGGCGCAACATCTTCTGGCGCAGGGGTGAGTACGCGATCTTCATCGACAACTTCGTGGCCCACGAGGCCGGGGACTACCGCCTGAAGCTGATCTGGCGCACGCTCGGCGAGACCGAGATCGACG
>JALGUI010000694.1 GCA_029820915.1 Candidatus Zipacnadia bacterium
GCCACGCCCGGCTGCGCCGCCTGCTGTGGCGTGAGCGCCTGGGAGAAGAGCTGCGCCATGGTCAGGCCCAGCCCCAGGCCCGCGCCGGTCGCCGCCGCGCCGCCGGCGTCGCCGCCGCCCTTGGCCAAGTCGCCGATGGCCTGGGCGGTGCGGTAGCGGGTGAACTTGCCCATGTCGCCTACGGCCGCCATGCGGGAGCGCTCGTCGATCATCTCGTTGACCTCATCGGGCGGCGCCACCGCGTCGATGAGGAAGTCCTCGAGGACCATCCCGTAGTTGCGGAAGTCGCTGGTGAGCCGGGCCTTGGCCGCCGCGCCCAGCTCGTCGTAGCGCGACGCCAGGTCGAAGATCGAGTCCAGCGACTCGCCGAGTATGTCGTTGAAGCGCGCCACGATGAAGTCGCGCAGCCACGCGGCCACGGACTCGGTGTCGTAGCGGTGCTCGGTGCCCACGACCTTGTTCACGAACAACTGCGGGTCGTCCACGCGCATGGTGAACATGCCGTAGGCGCGCAGGCGCACCGCGCCCAGCTCGCCGTCGCGGAAGATCACGGGCGAGGCGGTGCCCCACTTGAGGTTGGTGAAGGTCCGCATGTTAACGAAGTAGACCTCGGCCTGGAAGGGCGTGCGGCCGCCGAAGGGGATGTTGATGATCCGCTCCAGCAGCGGCAGGTTGCCCGTCACCAGAGTGTGGCGGCCGGGGCCGAAGACGTCGAGCCCCTTGCCATCCCGGAAGAACACGGCGGCCTGACTCTCTCGCACCGTGAGCTGCGCGCCCAGCGAGATGTCCGCCTGGCCGTACTGCGGCCAGCGGTGCACGATCTGGTCACCGGTGAAGTCGGTCCACTCAACAACATCGATTGCCATCAACCACGACCTCCTCTGCGCAGACCTACCGTGTAGCTCAAGTTGATGCGGGAGGGCGCGAGCGGCGCGCCCAGCACGGCGTGGCGCGAGTCGGGCTCCTCAATCAGCACCGCCACCGCGCCGTCATCGTCGGTGTACCACGAACACTCGCCCCGGCCGAACCTGCGACGACCGTCACGCGCGGCGCGCTCGGTGCCGACCTCGTCGCTCCATTTGGTGCGGAGCAGCCGGCCGCCGAGGTAGCCCACGTCCTCGCCGAGCGCATCGGCCGGGATGGCCTCGGCCTCCAGCATCGCGTCATCGAGCTGCAGCAACTCGCGCGGATCGCCGCCGAGCATCGGCTCGACGGTGAGGAGCCGGAAGCTGAGGCGGTCGGTGCGCCCGATCAGCAGCGCGATGACGCGGTAGTCCTCGCCATCGAGCAGGAACTGGTCGTCCAGCTCGAGCCAGAGCATGGCGGGCACGTGCGGGCCTCCTACGGAACCAGGTCGGATGCGACGCTCTCGCGCGCGGCGATCATCTCGGCGAGGGCGTCAATGGCCTCATCGAGATCGTTGATGGCCGGCTCGATCCGGTCGCCCGCGGCGTCACCCAGGGCGTCGATCTTGTCGCCGATGTCGGCGATGAAGCCGCGCAGCGACAGGTCGTACTCGTAGAAACGATGCAGGTCATCCTCGTTGATGGTGACCAGGTCGAAGAATCCCGAGTAGCCGTAGTCGGCATAGCGGAGGTTATCGCCCGCGCGCCGCAGCCGGCCCGCCACCTGCTCGACGTCGTCGAGGTGGTCGATGTCGCCGGCCTTCGACCAGCGCGTCGCGACACGTTCGAGCTTCTCCACCGCCCCACCGACCTCGTCGGCCAGGAACTCGCGCAGGAGCTTGTCGGCCCCGCGGCGCTGCTCGCGCTCGATGTAGCCTGAGAAGCCGGGGATGGCCCGGACGAGCTTCTCGAGCGGGTTGGGGTCGCGGTGTATCCGTTCCCGGAAATCCATTGACGGCACCTCCACCAGTGACTGCCGGCTGCACGCGCGTGGACGCATTTCCCCTTCGCTCCCGCTTTCTCCTGCCCCACCGCCCGGGCGGGCCTGTGCATTACCCACAACTCCGTAGCCCTTGCGCGGGAAGCGCGGGCGCGGGGTGATCGCGAACGGGCGCGAAGAGAAAGGCGACGGCAACGGCGCGGGGAGGGCTCTTTCTTGGAAGAAGACCGCCCGTAGATCGCTCGCTCCGCTCGCGATCACCTGGGAGTTTGCTGG
>JALGUI010000695.1 GCA_029820915.1 Candidatus Zipacnadia bacterium
GGCGACCAGATCGCCGAGTGCCTCGAGGCCGCGAAGCCCTACGGCATCGAGGTGCACCCGTGGAAGGTCAACTGGAACCTGTCGCGCGCTCCGCAGTGGTTCGTCGATCAGATGCGCACCGAAGGCCGCCTGCAGGTGAACTTCGACGGCAGCGAGGGCTCCTGGCTGTGCCCGTCCGACCCGCGCAACTATGAGCTTGAGCTGAACACCATGGTCGAGGTGGCGCGCAAGTACGACGTGGCGGGCGTGCACTTCGACTACATCCGCTACCCCGGCTCGAACTCCTGCTTCTGCGAGGGCTGCCGCGAGCGCTTCCAGCGCGACACGGGCATCACGGTCGAGAACTGGCCCGCCGACCTGCGCGGCGATGACCTCAAGGACACCTGGACCCAGTGGCGCTGCGACCAGATCAGCCGCCTCGTCGAGGCGACCGCCCGCGAGGTCCGCGCCATCAAGCCCGACTGCAAGATATCGGCGGCGGTCTTCGGCAGCTACCCGTCCTGCCGCGTGAGCGTCGGCCAGGACTGGGTCTACTGGATCGAGCAAGGCTGGCTGGACTTCGTGTGCCCGATGGACTACATCACATCCGACACATCGTTCGCCACGACCGTGGCCAGACAGGTGCAGCAGGTGGCCGGTCGCGTGCCGCTGTACCCCGGCATCGGCGCGTGGCGCCTGGACGGGCCCGATCGCGTGGCGGGCCAGATTCGCATCGCGCGAGCCGTCGGCACCGACGGCTTCATCATCTTCAACTACAGCCGCGACCTCGCCGACTCGATCCCGCCTGCGTTCGGGCCCGCGCTGCTGTCGCAGCCCGCGGTGCAGCCGCACAACGCCCCGGCGTACGACTTCGCGCTGGGCGAGCTCACCCATGAGCGCACCTTCGGCCTGCACGTCGAGCCGGAGGCGACCGTCTCGGCCACGGTCAGGCGGGGCGAGGACATCCCGGGCAGGCAGTTCGCGGACATCGAGGCGCAGGTCGTTCTGCAGGACGTGGACGGGGAGACGATCGCCGAGCTCGGCGACGCGCCTGCGGCGGGAGAGACGCTCGAGGTCACCTTCAGCGCGCCGGCGGGCCTGAGCCGGCTGGCGGTCATCGGCAGTTGCGCCGACGGGGCGGCCCGCCGCGACTTCGTGACCCGCAGCCTCCCCATCGTGGCGGGCGACATCGCGGAGGATATCCGGCCGCTACTGTAGCGGGCGAACGAAGGGACACAGGCGACGAAGCGGCGCGTGGGCAGGAGTGCCCGGGCCACGGACCGGCAACGGCACAGGCGGGAACGGGGTCCCGGAGACCGCGGTGCGGTCTATTGGGGAGTTTGCTGCGCAAACGTCCCGCCTCTCCATGACGGCGACGGCAGACGGCGAACGACAACAGCTGGGCGGGAGCGTAGTCCCGCCCCTCCGGACGGCAACGGCAACTGCGCAGGCCGTGAGATGCGCAGCATCTCCCCGGGTCCGGCCTCTCCATGAGCGAGGACGGCCGACGACACACGACAGCGGCCCTTCGGGCCGCCCCCCGGCGAGGCACCGGGGGCACAACGGCAACGGCCGACGGCCGACGCATGTGAAGAGGCTGTCCGGAAAGGGTCAAATCGGCCAGAATCGGGCGCGCGATGCCCAAGTTCGCCCCTGTCAAGCTGTATGCGAATCGGGGCCGAATGGGGCATTTCCGGGCTTTCCGGACAGGCTCTGAGCATGCGTCGCTCCGGACGGCAACGGCAACGACCAACAGCGCCCGGGCAGGAGTGCCCGGGCCACGGACCGGCAACGGCACAGGCGGGAACGGGGGCCCGGAGACCGCGGCGCGGTCTCTTGGGGAGTTTGCTGCGCAAACGTCCCGCCTCTCCATGACGGCGACGGCAGACGGCGAACGACAACAGCTGGGCGGGAGCGTAGTCCCGCCCCTCCGGACGACAACGGCAACGACCCGCAACCGCCGCGGTCACCGGTTGCCGGGCCACGACGGCGCGTGGCGGCGCAGCAGCTCCCGCAGGTTCTCCCCGAGGATCTTCCGCTTGTCGGCCTCCGGGATGCGCGCGTAGAAGATCGGCCCCAGACCCCAGCCGATGGGCAGGTCCGTCAGGTCCGAGCCGAAGAGCAGCCGGTCCGCGCCGTA
>JALGUI010000696.1 GCA_029820915.1 Candidatus Zipacnadia bacterium
CCAACCAGCACGGTCCCTCGATCATCGCGCTCGTCTCCCTCCGGCTCGCGTCGGTGCTCATGAGGAGCAGTTCATGCCGGCGCTTGCCGACTCCTCCGCGGCGCCCATGCGCCGTCCATGAGAACGACAGAACCCGCCCCTGGCGGAGGCGGGTCGGTGATGGCATGTGCGCGGCGCGGCTCTACTGCTCGCCTTCGGGCTGCTCGCCTTCGGCGGGCGCCTCCTCGGCCGGCGGCTGCTCAGCCGGCGCCTCCTCGGCGGGCGGCTGCTCCTCCGCCGCCTCCTCGTCCTCGGGCCGCCGCTTGCCCACGCCGGTCACCTGCTCGGCCCGGATCCAGTCCTCCTCGACGGATATGACCGCCTTCGGGCAGCGGAACTCGTCGCCGCGGTCGGTCAATACGCGCACGTCGCCGGTGAGGGTGATGATGTCCTCGAGCTCCTCGTAGACGGCCTGGTCTGCGTAGGCGGTCTTGTCCTCCTGCACCGCCTTCACGCGGCCTGTTGCGGTCGCGCGCTTGACGTCCTCGGCGTACTCATAGACGACCCTCTGGCAGGTGATCGTGGTCTTCTTCTCCCAGTAGTCCTCGAGATGCCGCGGCTCCTCGTCGCCGTCCTCCTCGGCCTGGTCCTCGCCATTCTCCCGCTTGCGCTGGGTGATGGCGGTCACGTTGTCGGCGATGGTGGCGACCTCGTCGTCGAAGTCCGCCTCGATGACGGTGCCGGTGATCGTCGTGTCCTCGGTGACGATGCGCGGGTTGCCGGTCGCGACCGCGGAGTTCTCGTCGTAGTCGTAGACCGCCTCGTCGCAGTAGAGCGTGATGTCCTGGTGGGAGAAGACCACGTTGCCGGTGAGGTAGTACATGGCCTCGACCGGATCGTAGCGCAGATCATCGGCCCACTCGATGCGCGCGCGGTCCTCGTCCTCGACCGGCCCGCCCGCCTCCTCGGCCCCCGGCTCCTGCGGCCAAGCGACGCCCGCCGACGCGAGCACGAGCGCGAGCAGCCCCAGCCGTCGCAGCGTCCTCATCGCAATTGCCTCAGTTCCTCGCGCGCCGATTCCACCGTGAACACCGCCTGGATCGACCGCAGCGTGTAAGCCCCCGTGTCGAGGTGGTAGGTGAGGTCGCGGCCGGTGAGCTGCCCGTGCTCGGTGCGAAGCTGCACGCGGCCGGGCGCGCGCGCCAGGTCCTCCGGCACGATCATGTCCAGGCTCTCGGTGCGTAGCGTCACGCCCTCAGCCCGCATCGTCACCTCGCCCGGGCAGTGCAGCGTCTGCGTCGCGGGCATCCACTGCACCTTGCTCGTGGTCACCACGGCGCCCCGATGGGAGACCACCTTCACCCCGCCCGTGACCTCGAAGCTCTTGTCGCCGGTATGATAGGTCGCCTGGCCCGCGGAGATGCGCACCACGGGACGGCCCTCATCGTAGACGAGCCCCTCGCGCAGCCCCGCCGCCACCGCCTGCCCGCCCCCGGCGATCTGGATCTCGTCAATGCTCAGCCGCCAGGCGGGCCGCCCGCCCCGCGAGTGCTGCACGGTGGACTCGCGAATCGACACCGCGGGCGCCCCGGGCTCACGCGCCTGCTCGTCCTGGTCGGTCGCGGGTCCGCGGGTGAGCCGGCTCGTGATGAGCCAGGCGGCCGCGGCGCCCGCCGCCGACACCAGCACCAGAGCGATGATCCTGCGCGCGCGCGTGGTCAGCATCGCCGGCTCCCGTGCTACAGCACCGGGGGCGGCGGGGGCGCCAGCCCCAGGTCGATGTCAACGCCGCTTCGGGTCGCGCCGCTCTGGATGTTCGCGGTCGCGGAGCCCGTTGCCTGGCCGTCCCCGGACAGGGCGGTGATGGCTCGCTGACCGGTCTCAAGGTTGTAGATGGTGTAGCGCCCGTCGGCCTTGGAGAGCGCCTGGGCGTTGCCGCTGCGCAGGGTCGCGCCCGCCTCGGCGGCTCCCCCGCGCCTCACGGTTCCGCTGGCCGCCCCCCGCCCGTCGATGAGCTGCGGGCCGAGGTAGCGCGTGCCGAGGTTGTTGACGCCCTCCGACAGGCTCTCGTTCAGGACGGTCCGCCGGTAGCCGTTGGCGGTGATGGTAATGGTGCGGTTGCCCGAGGTGGTCTGCAGCCCGCCGGAGGTCGTGCTGTCGGCGCCGGATGTGACGACCGCGCCGCCGACGGGCTGCAGGGTCGCATCGTCGCGCAGTGTGCCCTGGACGGTGGCCACGCCGCCACCGTTGCCGTTGCCGCCACCACCACCGCAGCCCGGGAAGGCCAGCAACGCCGCCAGCGCGGCCAGTAGAAGCAGTACGGACGCGCCTCTCATCATCGTCGGCTCCCTCGAATCCGTTACCATCACGTGCCACGAAGTCCCCGGGCGCGCCGCCGCCTACTGGACCGTGAGGATGAAGTCG
>JALGUI010000049.1 GCA_029820915.1 Candidatus Zipacnadia bacterium
TCGGTGTACTCCATCTCCACGCTCGGGAAGCCGCGCAGGCCGGCGTAGGCGTCGCGGACGAAGTCGGTGTGCAGGTCCCCGGTCAGCGCCGCCAGCTCCTCTTGGCCCACCAGGCGCGGCACGTGGATCCAGTCCACGGCCACGACCGCGCCTTCGGGCAGACTCCCGTTGATCCACTGCCGCGCCACCACGCGGCTGTCGGGCAGCAGCGCGACGCGGTAGCCCCACCACATCCCCCATGCGGCGCACAGAAGCAGCGCGACCGCCATTGTCGTCGCCAGCGCCCGACGCGTCCGACCCGTTGCCGCCGCGGGCAGGCAGGCGGCGAGCAGCCCCAGCGCCGGGTAGAGGACGAAGAGGTACTGCAGCGACTGCTTCTTCGCCGGCGCGGCGACGGCCAGCACGGCGGCGACCGTCGCCACCAGCACCGCGTACTGCGCGCGCCGCCCGCCGCCTCCGCGCACCGCGAACGCCACCGCCCCCGCGAGGGCGAGCACCAGCACCAGCGGATCGGCGGGCGGTGGCGAGCAGCTCGAGCTGGCCGAGCAGCGGCACGCCCGTGTAGCCGAGGTGCCCCGTCGCCATGTGCGCGCGCTCGACCATGAGGCCGTGCCAGTAGTGCGCGGGCGCCAGCAGCCAGCCGGGGCAGCCGACCAGCAGACCGACCGCGCCCATCCCCGCCATGACGCCGACCGCGCGCGACCGCTCGCGGCCGTCGCGACTCGACAGCAGGCCCGCCACCAGCAGCGGGACGGCGAGGGCGAGGGCGCTGCAGCAGGCCGGCGAGGATGGCGCTTCCGCGGGTGCTCTCGCCGCGCGCCAGGCGCAGAGCGTACAGCAGCGCCAGGCTCGCGAACATCATCATGGCGGCGTCGGGCAGGCCGTACCCTGAGTACTCCAGCGTCCCGACCGCCGCCGCGAAGGCCGCCGCGGCCAGCAGTGCGAGGTCCGCGTCGCGGAGCATCTCGCGCGCAATGCGCCAGACCGCCCACACGCACACGCACCAGCAGGCCAGGCTCACCAAGCGGGCGGGCCACATGCCCAGCTCGGGGCGGTAGGCGATCCACTCGGACACGTCGGCGGCGGATGGCGGCACGCCCACGGCGACCGATAGCGCGACGAACAGACCGGTCACCGGCGCAGCCAGGTAGCTGTAGAGCGCAGGGTACTGGGTGTGGCCGGGGATGATGGTGCGCTCCTGGACGAAGTCCCAGAAGTTGCCGAGCACCAGGAACTCGTCCGGGAACATCGGCTGCATGGTGACCAGCACGTGGGCCAACAACGCCACGCCAAGCACGCCGAACAGCAGCGCGCGGGCGAGGCGCGGAGCACCGTCGGTCGGCTTGGGGGCGGGCGGGACGGAGTCGGGTCTCACAGCTCGGCCTCCGGCGCCGGAATCAGGATGGACGACCACGGGGGGAGGATTCCCCGGACCGAGCGGCAATCCTTCCGACGCACCTCCGGCCCCGACACGCCACACCGACGCCCGACGAGGGAGATGCTGGTATTGCCGAGCGCACGCGAGCTGACGGCGGACGAGTGCCGATGGCGCTGCGGACGAGTGCCGATGGCGCTGGCGGCCCGCCCTGGCCCCCGCCCAGGCGTCTTGCGGTGCAACGCGACCAGCAGCGCGTAGGCCACGTGGCTAGTCGAGGAGGCTATGCTGATGCACGCGGCGGACACCGCCGACGCTCCGGCCCAGGAGAGGGCGCAGGTCAATAACAGCGCCGAAGGTCTCGAACACCTCACGGAACCTGTCGATATCTCTGCCCCAGTAGATCATGGCGCAGGCCATGGGAGCGCCCTTGCCTTTGTCCTTGCCTTCGACGAGGAACCGCAGCCGTGTGTCATAGAGAAAGCACATGGCCGTCGCGCGCCCCCACACATACTCCTTCCAGTGGCTCGTGTTCGTGGCAACAGGCACCAAGGCGATGACCTGCGCTCCGTAGCGTTCGTGCGCGTCCGCGCACTTTCCGAGCCAGTGCTTGATCGTGGTGCGGCGGTCCCTGTCCGCACCGTAAGGGGGGTTTACGTAGATCGTGGGGCAATCCCAAACCGCTGCAAGTCCATCGTCATCCGGCAAGGACAGCTCTGTCTCGGCGCCGACGATGGACCATTCGTTCGAGCACGGATCTAGGGCGATGTGCCCTTGGAAGACCTCCTTGACTGCGCAAACGTACTTCATCGGAGTGCACCAGTCCACGTTCTGTGAGTTGACCTTCCTGCCTGCTGTCACGACAGTATTTCCTCCCAGTTCTTGGAGCACAGCGCTTCCAGCTGGGCCCGCAACTCGGCTATCGACCGCCCGGGAGGAGAGATGACATTGAACCAGCCCTCGACCTCCGGCAGCCGCGTCGCGAAGTAGTCTTGCAGCGCCAGGTCCGCCGCAAGCGCGATCTGTACCTTCGTGAAGCGGTTCGGTCCCCCGTCATCAGCATAGCTCGCTACGAAGGCATCCCGGATGGGCTCATGTCCCTCGGCCGGATGTAGCAGCAGGGACTCGACGAATGCGGAGAGTCCCGCGTCCGTTAGGAATACCAGCCAGTCGTATGACTGTGCCAGCACTTTCAGCTCCTTGTTGTGGTCATCACACGTGAACCAGTTGCCGTGGTTACTGACCACACCGACAGTCAGGGTGAAGTCACGGACCAGGGCCGGGTCGTCCGATGAGATGACGGCCTCAAGTAGCTGATGGTAGGGCTCGCACCGCAGGTCCGGCCCGCCTGTGTCGAGGAGGCCGTAGATCGCTCCATCGGACATGCGTACCCGCTGGAGGGATGAGATGCTGCGCGCGACGTAGGCTCCCTGCTTCGCCTTCTCAATCGTCTGTGGACCCTTCTTCGTGCCCTGCTCCACGCCCACCCGTTTGCACTCCAGGACAGCGAAGGGATGGGCAGCAAGCTCGCGTACGTGGATGCGGTAACCGTCCGCCACAGGGGCACCGAGGTACGCGACCACCATTCGTCCAGTATCCTCGCAGATCACGCAAGCATTCCTCAGTGTGCCATCGGATGCCAGCAGTTGGTTCCCCTTGGCGTGCGGGAGTTGGCCGTCGGCCGCAGCGACCGATCGGATCAGTTTCCTCGCTGTGAATGGGAGGTCGGACAAGTCCATGGATACGGACACGATCTCACGAGACGGGTGGAGGCTGAACTCAACATTGTGCGTGATGTCTGCGTTCGCATACTCGGGCAGACGCCGCTCGATGGCAGTGTGCCTCTCGAGGCCCCAGCTCTTGACCAAGTAGAATGTGATCATCTCGACAAGCGTGCCCAGCGCACGGCCCGCAGCCTTCTTCGCGTCCTTGGCGTAGTGGAACACATCGCGGGTCAAGGCCAGTTGCAGAGCATCAACGGACTCGTAGGGCATCGACGTCCATCTCCTTGCCACCATCACTCGCTGCGGGCCGGGGTGTGATCGCACGGGATTCCCTGCAGTCCCATCGTAGCATTTCGCGGCGGCATCCCTCAACCCTCCCCGTCCAGCACTATGCCCCCTGCTCGCTCTCTGAGACGCCGGGCGATGCGGCGCAGGGAGGATTCCCCGGACCGAGCGGCAATCCTTCCGACGCACCTCCGGCCCCGACACGCCACACCGACGCCCGACGAGGGAGATGCTGGTATTGCCAAGCGCACGCGAGCTGACGGCGGACGAGTGCCGATGGCGCTGTGATCCGGGCGCCTTCGAGTTCGAGACCACCGAGGAGCTGCCCGAGCAGGTCGGCCCCATCGGACAGGAGCGGAGGTCGGCCCCATCGGACAGGAGCGGGCGACGCGGGCGCTGGAGTTCGGCGCCGCCATGGACAGCGAGGGCTACAACATCTTCGTCCTTGGTCAGTCCGGCAGCGGCCGGCACTCGCTGGTGCTCGAGGCGCTCAGACGCCACGCCGCCGAGATGCCGCTGCCCAGCGACTGGTGCTACGTCCACAACTTCGAGGACCCGCGCAGCCCGCGCGCCGTGGAGCTGCCGGCGGGCCGCGCGGTCAAGTTCCGCGACGACATGGCCGAGCTCATCGACGACGTGGACCGCGAGATCACGCGGTCCTTCGAGAGCGACGAGTACTCGACCCGGCGCGACGAGGTGGTGCGCGAGTTCCGGGAGCGGCGCACTGCCGAGTTGCAGGTGCTCGAGCGGGAGATCCAGGAAGCGGGGCTGGCGATCGGGCGCGGCCCGGCGGGGCTGATCGTAGCGCCCGCGCGCGACGGCGAGGTGCTCAGCCCCCAGGACTACCAGCAGCTTCCGCCGGAGGAGCGGGAGCAGATCGACAGCAGCCGCCACGAGCTGCAGGAGAAGCTCGACGAGGTCATGCGCCGCGGCCAGCGCCTGGAGAAGGAGGCCCGGCGGCGGGTGGCCGAACTCGACCGCGAGGTGGCGCAGTTCGCCATCGGTGGCCTCTTCGACGACATCCGCGGCGCGTACGCACAGCTCGAGCAGGTGCTGGAATACCTCGCGCAGGTCCAGGAGGACATCATCGACAACGTGGCGATCTTCCGCGCCGACCACGCGGCCGAAGATGAGCCGCCGGAGGAGCGGTTCCGCCCGCCGGTGGGCCTGGGCGCGCCGGACGCGGCGCAGAGTCCGCACAGCCGCTACGCCGTCAACGTGCTGATCAGCCACGATGGCGAGGATGGAGCGCCGGTGGTGTTCGAGAGCAAGCCCACCATCGAGAACCTGACCGGCGACGTCGAGCACTTCTCCTACATGGGCGCTCTGCTGACGGACTTCACCATGATCAAGGAGGGGGCGCTGCACAGGGCCAACGGCGGCTACCTCGTGGTCGATGCCCTGACGGTGCTGACCAGGCCGTTCGCGTGGGAGGCGCTCAAGCGCGCGCTCAAGGAGTCCCGGGTGTGCCCCGAGTCGGTGCGCGAGTACGTCCGCCTGATCTCCACCGTGACGCTCGAGCCTGAGCCGATTCCGCTGCGCCTGAAGGTGGTGCTCATCGGCACGCCGACGGTCTACTACCTGCTGCACGCTCACGATGAGGACTTCCGGAAGCTCTTCAAGGTCAAGGCCGACTTCAACCTGATGATGGATCGCACCGAGGACTCGGGGGGCGAATACGCGCACTTCGTAGCCGCCTGCTGCCACCGCGAGGGTCTGCCTCACTTCGCGCCGGGGGCGGTGGCGCTGGTGGCCGAGGAGGGGTCGCGCCTGGCCGGCGACCAGGGCAAGCTCACCACGCAGTTCATCGACGTGGCCGACCTGGTCCGCGAGTCCGCCTACTGGTGCCGGCGGGAGGGCGCGGAGGTGGTGGACGCCGAACACGTCCGGCGGGCGGTCGAGGAGAGCACGTGGCGCTCGAACCGCATCGAGCAGCGCCTGCTGGAGCTGATCGAGCAGGGTACGCTGATGGTGGACGTGGCGGGCGCTCAGGTCGGGCAGGTCAACGGCGTGGCGGTGCTGCCGCTGGGCGACTACGCGTTCGGCAAGCCCACGCGCATCACGGCGCGGAGTTTCCTGGGCAAGCCGGGGGTCATCAACATCGAGCGCGAGGTGGAGATGGCCGGGCCCATCCACAACAAGGCCAGCATGATCCTCGGGGGCTACCTGGGCGAGACCTTCGCCGTCGAGCACCCGTTCAGCGCGGCGGCGACGGTGGCCTTCGAGCAGGTCTACGACGAGGTCGAGGGCGACAGCGCGGCGGCGGCCGAGCTGTACACGCTGCTGTCGAGCATCGGCCGCGTGCCGCTGCGCCAGGACCTGGCGGTGACCGGGTCGGTGAATCAACACGGCAAGGTGCAGGCCGTGGGCGGCGTCAACGAGAAGATTGAGGGGTTCTTCCGCACCTGCAGGCTGCTGGGACTGACGGGCACACAGGGCGTGGTCATCCCCGCGGCCAACGTGCGGCACCTGATGCTGCGCGAGGAGGTGCTGGACGCGATCGAGGCCGGGGAGTTCCACGTGTACGCCGTCGAGATGGTGGCCGAGGCCGTGGAGCTGCTGACGGGGATGCCGCTGGGGGAACGCGACGAGGACGGGGCCTTCCCGGAGGGGACGGTCGCGGCGGCGGTCGAGGCGCGCATGGCGACGATGGCGGAGGCACAGCGGCGTTACAGCGGTTCGGGTGACGATTCGGGGAGTGCGCCGAGTGGACCGTGAGACCGCGAGGTGACCGGACACCCCAATAAAGGGGGCCGGCGGTCAGTCCCGGGGGGGGAGGACATTCCACCGGCCCGTACCTCGCGCAGCAAAGCCGCGCGAGGAAACCTTCTGATCTGCTGCACATTATACCACATTCCAGATTGTTACCAACCTCTTAAGGCAGAAATGCGCTCGAACTACGTTGCCGGAGCCAGGGCGAGTCGCCCGGCCGGCCGGTGAGTTGCGCGGGAGCGGGGTGCGCCCTGCCTCCCGGCGATGCAGCGGCGTGAAGCCCCATCGAGTCTGACCGATCTCAGTGGGTGGTGCCTGACAGCGCCCACAGGCGAGCGGTGGTGCGGCGTGGCCACCCGCCGTGCGCCCCCAGGAGGAACGGCCCTCCCAGGCCGCCCGGCCGTCGCCGTAGCCGTTCCCCGTTGCCGGTTCCCCCCCGCCCTTGCAATGCGCTCCCGCTTGCGCTATAATGCCGCCAGACCAAACCACATCTCAGGGCTTTCTCTGGGAGTGGGCCGCGCGGCCCACTCTCATTCTTTTCGGGTGCCCTTGTTGGCGGACCGTCCGGGCGGGTCGTGCGAAATGAGGATCAGAAAGCATCCGGTGGCGCGCAAGATCGAGGTGGAGGTCGAGCAGTTGCTCGACAACTTCGGCTACGAGCTTGTGCAGATCAAGTACGGCGGGGAGGCCGGGGGCGGCACACTGTCGATCCTGATCGACAAACCGGACGGCGTGACGGCCGACGACTGCTCCGAGATGAGCCGCCGGCTGTCGATGCTCCTGGACACGCTGGACCCGGTCCCGAGCTCGTACACGCTGATCGTGTCGTCGCCCGGGCTGGACCGGCCCTTGACCCGAGACGGCGACTTCGAGCGCTTCCAGGGGACGCTGGCCGCGGTCCGACACGAGACGGCGGACGGCGCCCGACGCACGGACACCGGCGTGCTGCGCGGCGTCGAGGACGGACATGTCGTGGTGGAGACCGACGGCGTGGCTCTGCGCATTCCGCTGTCGGAGGTCGAGGAGGCACACCTCGTCTACAGCTGGGAGACCGACGAGGGACGATGACGCCCGCCTCGCCGCAGGCTGACACCAGCCTCGCCGCAGGGAGTTGAGTGGAATGAACGGTGAGTTCATAGACGCCCTGGAGCAACTCCAGCGCGAGAAGGACATCCCGATGACCGCCCTGATCGAGACGGTCGAGGCGGCGATGGCATCGGCCTATCGCAAGCACTATGGCGCCAACGACGACGTGCGCCTGGAGATCGACTTCGATAACCGCACGGTGCGCGTGATCGCGCGCACGCTGGTTGACGGCGAGGCCCCCGAGGACGGCCAGGACGACGACCAGACCGCCACCGTGACCTACGAGGAGCACGAGGTGGACGCCGCGGACTTCGGCCGGATCGCCGCGCAGACCGCCAAGCAGGTGGTCATGCAGCGGGTGCGCGAGGCGGAGCGCGAGATCGTCTTCGACGAGTTCAGCCACCGCGTGGGCGAGATGATCACAGGCGAGGTGCAGCGCAAGGACGCCCGCAACGCCTATGTCGCCATCGGTCGCACCGAGGCCCTGCTGCCCGCCAACGAGCAGATTCCGGGCGAGACCTTCCGGTTCGGGGACCGGCTGAAGCTGTACGTCCTTGACGTGCGCAAGACCACGCGCAACCCGCAGATCGTGCTGTCGCGCCGGCACCCCGGCCTGGTTGTCAGGCTTTTCGAGCAGGAAGTGCCGGAGGTCTTCGATGGCGTGGTCGAGATCAGGTCGGTGGCGCGCGAGGCGGGTGCCCGTTCGAAGGTCGCGGTGACGTCGCGCGAGGCGCAGATAGACCCGGTCGGGGCGTGCGTGGGGCATCGCGGCGCCCGCGTGCAGTCGATCGTCGATGAGCTGCGCGGGGAGAAGATCGACATCGTGCGCTTCTCCGACGAGCCGGCGGAGTATCTGAAGAGCGCGCTGTCGCCGGCCAAGGTGTCACAGGTGGTCCTCCGTGAGGAGGACCGATCGGCGGTGGTCGTGGCGCCGGACGACCAGCTCTCGCTGGCCATCGGCCGCCGCGGGCAGAACGTGCGGCTCGCCGCCCAACTCACCGGCTGGCGCATCGACATCCAGAGCCACACGCAGTGGGAGACCCAGGCCCAGCGCGCCGCCGACGAGGAGGCGAAGGCCGCTCAGGAGGAGGCCCGGCGCGTCCGGGTCTACGAGTTGGCCAAGGAGTTAGAGGTCCCGAGCCCCGAACTCGTCGAGATCATGCAGGAGGAGGGCATGGAGGTTACGAGCCATGCCAGCAGCGTGAGTGCCGCGGAGGCGGACATCATCCGCGACCTGCTACTCGGCGGCGAGGGCACATTGGACGACATCGATCTGGGCAACATCGAGATCGAGCTGTAGTCGCCGCAGGCCGCGCCACCGGCGTGGGCCGCCGCGGCGTGTGCAGGCGAAGGACGTGCGGAGGTGTACGTATTGGCTGACCAGGTCCGAATCTTCCAACTCGCGAGGAAGCTTGGACTGCGCAGCGAGGCTCTTCTCCAGGTCCTCGGGGACCTCGGCGTGGAGGACGTGAGCGCGGCCTCCAGCATTGACATTGAGACGGCCCGAGCCGCCGCGGAACTGCTGGCCGAGCAGGCCAAGGAGGCGCGCCGTCGTGCCGACGAGCAGGCCGCGCGCGAGGCGGCCGCCGCAGAGGAGGCCGCAGCGGAGGAGGCCGCCAAGGCCGCCGCGGCCGCCGCGGAGGCGGCCCCTGCCGCAGAGGCGGCCGAGCCCGTGGAGGCGCCGGCGGAGGAGGTCACGACCGGCGACGAAGCGGCGACCGAGGAGGTCAAGGAGGCGGAGGAGGAGCAGGTCGAGCGGTGGGTGCCCGCCTGGGCCGCGCCTGAGAGCCTGCGTAGCCTCGAGGAGCAGCTTGCCGAGCTCGAGTTCGAGGAGGAGGAAGGGGAGGAGCTGTACCTCGAGCTGCCCGAGGAGGCGCGGCGTCCGTCGGGCGACCGCCCCGAGCACGCCATCGACGTGCCGCCGGTTGTGTCCGTCCTCGGACACGTTGACCACGGCAAGACCACGCTGCTCGACGCGCTGCGCGAGACCGACGTGGTGGCCACCGAGGCCGGTGGCATCACCCAGCACATCGGCGCCTCCGAGGTCCAGACCGGGGGCAATACCATCGTCTTCGTGGACACTCCGGGCCATGCGGCCTTCACCGCCATGCGCGCGCGTGGCGGGCAGGTGGCGGATATCGTGGTGCTGGTGGTCGCCGCCGATGATGGCGTCATGCCGCAGACGGCCGAGGCCATCGGCCACGCGCAGGCGGCGGACGTGCCGATCATCGTCGCCATCAACAAGACCGACATGCCCGGGGCCGACCCCGATCGGGTGAAGCAGCAGTTGCTCGAGCACGAGTTGGTCGCCGAGGACTACGGCGGGGACACCATCATGGTCCCGGTCTCGGCGCTGAGGAAGGAGAACCTGGACTCCCTGCTCGAGATGATCCTGCTTCTGGCCGAGGTCCGGGAGCTGTGGGCCGATCCGGAGGCGGACTTCGCCGGCGTGGTCGTCGAGGCCGCTCGCGATGACAGTCGCGGGCCGGTGGCCACCGTGCTGGTGCGCAATGGCGAGATCAAGGTGGGCGACATGGTCATCTGCGGTGCGGCCTACGGTCGCGTCCGCCGCCTCAATGACTGGCACGGCAAATCGGTGAAGTCGATGGGGCCCGGCCACCCGGTCGAGGTCATCGGGCTCTCCGAGCCGCCGCAGGCGGGCGAGGTCATGACGCGGGTCAAGGGCGTGAAGGTGGCCCGGGAGATCGTCGGGCAGCGCGAGGAGGAGCGGCGCGCGGCCGGGCTGGCGGGGAGCGGCCGCGCCTCGCTCAAGGACCTCTACCGCGAGCTGGGCGAGCTGGCCGTCAAGGACCTGAACCTGGTTGTCAAGGCCGATGTCTCGGGCTCGGTCCAGGTGATGGAGAGCCAGCTCAGGGCGCTCGACCTCCAGCTCGAAGAGGTCGAGATCGTCATTGTTCACTCCGGCGTGGGCGACGTCAACGAGTCCGACGTGCTGCTCGCCTATGCCTCCGACGCCATCATCCTGGGCTTCCACGTCGGGGTGACCGAGGCGGCGGTGCGCACGGCGGAGGCGGAGCACGTCGAGATTCGCACTTACGACGTCATCTACGAGGCGCTCGCGGACATCCAGAACGCCATGGTGGGCATGCTCGACCCGATCTACGAGGAACGCACGGTCGGCCACGGGCGGGTTCTGCAGATCTTCCGCATCTCCCGCATCGGCGTCATCGCCGGGACGGTCATCACCGACGGCTACGCCCAGCGGGGCACCAAGATGGTGGTCATGCGAGACGGGGACGTCGCCTTCGAGGGTACGGTCGATTCGCTCAAGCATTTCAACGACGAGGCGCGGCGCGTCGATGCCCCCAACGAGTGCGGCATCTCGACGCCCGACTTCCGGGGCTGGGAAGAAGGCGACGAGATCGCCTTCGTCGCTGAAGTCGAAGTGCCACGCACGACCCCGTTCGACAGCGCCGGCTAGCAGGCGCGCGGGCCGCGAAGGGTGGCGCCGATGCCCATCGTGGTGGGACTGCTGACGGTCGAGCTCTTCATCTCCGACGCCGTCACCCTCAAGGACCGGCGCCGGGTGGTCAAGAGCCTTCTTGAGAGACTCGCCAACCGGCACAACGTTGCGGTCGCGGACCTGGGGCCCGACGACGCCCCCCACCATGCCGACCTGGCCGTGACTGCGGTCGCGAACGAGGAGGCGCACGTGCATCGCGTGCTCAACGCGGCTCTGCGGCTGATCGAGGCGGAGCCGCGCGCGGTGTGCGAGTGTGCCCAGGTCACCATCCTGTAGCCGGCCCGGCCGCCGGCGCGGCCGGGGAGGGGCCGGGGACGAGAGGAGGATCGGCCGCCATGACCACCCACCGGATGGAGAGCGTCGGTCGCGAGCTGCAGGAGAGCATCTCCGAGATCCTGCGCACCGAGATCGACGACCCGCTCATCGGCTTCGTCACCATCACCGGCGTGGACATGTCGCCCGATCTCAAGCACGCCCGCGTCTACTTCAGCGTCCTGGGCGACGACCAGGCGAAGCTGGAGACCACGCGCGGGGTGCGGCGCGCAGTCAAGCGCATTCGCGGCCTGGTCGCCAAGCGCATGGCGCTGCGCCACGTGCCGGCGCTGCGCTTCGAGCTCGATGAGACCGCCGAGCGCGCCCAGCGCATCGAGGAGCTGCTGCGCCAGGAGGCTGAGGAGCTGCATCTCGGGGAGCCGGAGCCCGATGAGCCGCAGTGACGAGTGCGCCCGGGTCGCGCGGGCCGTCCGGCCCTCGCGGGCCATCTTCCTCGCCGCGCACGAGCATCCCGACGCCGACGCGGTCGGGAGCCTGCTGGCGCTGCGGTCGATGCTGCTGTCCCTCGGCAAGACCGTCCACGCGGCCACCCCTGACCCGCCGCCCGATCGCTTCGCCTTCCTCGAGGGCTTCGACGCCATCACCACCGGACCGCCGCCCTGGCCCGCGGACCTGGCCATCGCACTCGACTGCGATGGCGCCGACCGGCTGGCCGCTCTGGAGGCGCCGCTAATGGCGGCCGGCACGGTCGTGGACATCGACCACCACTGTGGCATCAATACCTTCGGTGACATCCGGTGGGTTGTCTCGGACGCGGCGTCAACCGCCTCGCTCGTCGTTGAGCTGGGCGACGCGCTGGGGCTGAGCCCGACCGCCGACCAGGCCGCGGCGCTGTACCTGGGCCTGATCGGCGACACCGGCGGCTTCCGCTTCACCAACACCTCGCCCGAGGCGCTGCGGCTGGGCGCGGAGCTGGTGGCGGCCGGGGCCAACCCGGCCGAGCTGGCACGGCGCATCTTCAGCATCCGCCCGCTGTCGGCGGCGCTGCTCGAGGCGCGCGCGCTGGCCTCGCTGGACATGGCGATCGACGGCGTCCTGATCGCCAGCCTGACGCAGCGCGATTTCGCGGAGACGGGGGCCGTGCCCAGCGCCACCGACGGGCTGATTGACTCGTTCCGCGACGTCGTGGGCGTGCGCGCGGCGATCCTGCTGAAGGAGGGCGAGCCCGGCGTGTGGCAGGTGAGCCTGCGCGGCAACGGATTGGACGTGGCCGCCGTGGCCGTCGGCTTCGGTGGCGGAGGGCATGTCTTCGCCGCGGGCTTCACCATCGAGGGCGAGCTGGACGAGGTGCGGGCGCGCGTTCTCGACGCCGTCGCTCCCGCGCTCCACGAAGGGACAAGCGATGCCTGAGGGCCTGCTGAATGTGCTCAAGCCCCCCGGCATGACCTCCCACGATGTCGTTGACGGCGTGCGCCGGATCCTGGGGCTGCAACGCGTCGGGCACACGGGGACTCTCGATCCCGCGGCCGCGGGGGTCATGGTGGTCATGGTCGGCAACGCGACCCGGCTCAGCGAGTACCTGACCGCGCGCCCTAAGGTCTACCGGGCCGAGATCACCTTCGGAATCGCGACCGATACTCTCGATGGCGAAGGCGAGATCGTCGAGCGGGCCAGCGCTGCGTCGCTCGATGAGCAGGCCGTGCGCAAGGCGCTTGCCCGGCTCACCGGCGACATGCAGATCGCGCCTCCCATGCACTCCGCCGTGCGACACCACGGCCGGAGGCTCTACGACATCGCGCGCGCCGGTGGAAACGTCGAAGTCGCGACCCGGCACGGCACGATCCACCGCTTCGAGCTGCTGGACTTCCGGCCCGGCGAGCCGGCGCGCGCAGTGGCCGAGGTGGCCTGCTCGAGCGGGACCTACGTGCGCAGCCTGGCGGCGATGGCGGGCGAGCTGCTGGAGTGCCCCGCGTACCTATCGTTTCTGGTGCGCACGCGCGTGGGCAACCAAGACTTGGCCGAGGCCCTGACCGGATCGGAGCTGCGCGAGGTCGTGGCCGCGGGACGGCTCGAGGATGTGCTGATCCGGCCGCCCGACGCGCTCCCCGAGTGGTCGCGACTCGTGGCCGACGGCGCGACCGCGGCTCACCTGTGCAACGGCGTGCAGGTGCCGACGTGGCGGCCCGTCGAGGCCGGCGAGGTCCTGTTCGTCATGCTGGCCGACGGCCGCGTGCTGTGCGTCGCGGAGACGATCCGCGGGGACGACCAGACTCTGATCCAGCCCAGGCGCGTGCTGCTCTCCAAGGACGAGCTGTGAGACCATGAGGCGCGTAGACTGGACACCCGACCTCCAGCTCCCCGACCGCCCTCGTGTCGTGGCTCTGGGCGCCTTCGACGGCGTGCACCTCGGCCACGCGCGCACCATCAGGGCCATGCGGCGCATCGCGCACGAGCGAGACGCGGAGGCCACGGTGCTGACCTTCAACCCCGGCCCGCGCGAGTTCGAGGGCGGCGTGCGCCGGCCGGGCCGCCGGCTGACGCCCATCGACGAGCAGATGTACTACCTGCGCAGGCTGGGCGTTGATCTTGCCGTGGTCTTCGAGTTCCCCGGCGAGGTCCACGCGGTCGAGCCCGAGGACTTCGTGCGGGATGTCGTGGTCGGGCAACTGAATGCCATCTACGTGTCGGCCAGCCGCACCCACCGGTTCGGCCGCGGGGGTGCGGGCGACCCGGCGCTGCTGCATCGGCTCGGTGAGACGCTGGACTTCAGAGTGCAGGCGGTCTCCCCGCTGATGATGGGCGGCGATCGGGTATCGAGCACGCGCGTCCGGGACCTGCTGGCAAGTGGGAAGGTGCATGAGGCCGGAGCGCTGCTGGGGCGGCCGTACGCGGTGTACGCGCCCGTCGTGCCCGGGCGGGGCATGGGCGCGAGGTTGGGCTTCCCCACCGCGAACCTGCGCATCGTGCCGGAGAAGGTGCTGCCGCGCGACGGGGTTTACGCCGGGGTGTGCGGGAGGATCAGCGGCGGCGACTATGAGGCGCTGGAGCAGCCACGTCCGGCGGCGATCAACGTCGGGCTCGCGCCCACCGTCCGTGGCGACGAGCGAGTGGTCGAGGTCCACGTGGTGGGCGAGGAGTGCGACCTGGGCGACAGCTCGGTCAAGGTCCAGTTCCTGCGCTGGCTGCGGGGCGAGACGCGCTTCGACAGCGTCGAGGAGCTGAGCCGTCAGATCGGCCTGGACGCGGCGCAGGTGACGGCGGCCGCGGGCGAGTCCGTAGGCGACGAGCTGCGCCGATTCGAGCGCGATTGCGCTTCCGATCACGTCATCCCCCGCGGCGATCGTGGCGGTTGACAGCGCCCCTGGCATGGCGTATACTTGCTGTCCGTAAAGCGGTCGTGGCAGGAATGGGCCGGATGGGATGTCCGGTAGGGTTCGGCTGCGTGTTGCTACGGGCGCATGTTGGTATCGCGCGGCGCCGGCCATGGTGGAGGGAGACGCGGGTTGTTCGAGACGCTGACGGAGCGGCTGCAGAGGACCTTCCGCGAACTGAGCGGACGAGGGAAGCTGCGCGAGAAGGATATCCGCTCGGGCCTCAAGGACGTGCAGATGGCGCTGCTTGAGGCCGACGTCAGCTACGCGGTCGTCAAGGACTTCGTCAAGCGCATCCAGACCGAGGCGCTGGGCGAGGACGTCCTCCAAGGCCTCAACCCGGCCCAGCAGCTCGTCAAGATCGTGCACGACGAGCTGGTCCACCTGCTGGGCACCGAACACGCTGATATCGAGTTCGCCGACCAGCCGCCCACGGTCATCCTGCTGTGCGGGCTGCAGGGCAGCGGGAAGACCACGACGGCCGCCAAGCTGGCGCTGTGGCTGCGCAACTCCGGGCGCCGGCCGCTCCTGTGTGCGACCGACGTCTACCGACCGGCCGCCATCGAGCAGCTCAGGCAGGTCGGCGAGCAGGTGGAGACCGAGGTCTTCACGCTGGGCGAGGGCGACCCGGTGCGCATCACCGAGGCCGCCATTGCCCATGCCCGCGCCAAGGGCTTTGACGTGGTGATCGTTGACACCGCCGGCCGGCTGAGCATCGACGAGGAGATGATGCGGGAGCTGGCCGCCCAGGCCGAGGTGGCCGGCGACCCCGAGGTGCTGCTGGTCGTTGATGCCATGACCGGCCAGGAGGCCGTGACGGTCGCCGAGCACTTCCAGGACGCGCTGGCGCTGCACGGGCTGATCCTGACCAAGCTCGACGGCGATGCCCGCGGCGGCGCGGCGCTGTCGGCGCGTGCCGTGACCGGCAGGCCGATCAAGCTGGTGGGCGTGGGCGAGAAGCTGGACGCCCTCGAGGTCTTCCACCCCGACCGGATGGCCTCGCGCATCCTCGGCATGGGCGATGTCCTGACCCTGGTCGAGAAGGCGCAGGACGCCATCGATCAGGAGCAGGCGCTCGAGCTGCAGCAGCGGCTGCTGAGCGCGCGCTTCGACCTCGAGGACTTCCGCGACCATCTGCGCAATGTGCGGCGCATGGGCCCGCTGGATCAGATCATGAAGATGGTCCCGGGCATGTCGCAGCAGATGGGCGACCTGACCGCGGCCGACTTCGACGAGAGGGAGCTCGACCAGATCGAGGCGATCATCAATTCGATGACGCAGGCGGAGCGGCGCGATCCCGACCTCCTCAATGCCAGCCGCAAGCGGCGGATCGCACGCGGCAGCGGGACAAAGGTTCAAGATGTCAACATCATGCTCAAGGAGTTCCGCGAGCTCGGCAAGATGATGAAGCAGCTCACCGGCGGCGGCCGGGCGCGGATCGGCAACATGCAGATCGGCCTGCGCTAGGTGTGCCGATCGAAGGGAGCGACGTAAGTTTGGCGACGAGGATTCGGCTCAAGAGGTTCGGCGGCAGGCACGACCCGCACTATCGCATCGTGGTGGCGGACAGCCGGAAGCAGCGGGACGGCCGCGCCATCGAGGAGTTGGGCTACTACAGCCCGGTGGGCAACCCCCCCGTGCTGGAGGTGAACGGCGAACGCGCTCTGCACTGGCTCAGCCTGGGCGCGCAACCCAGCGACACGGTTCGCTCACTGTTGCGCCGGGCCGGCGTGATCACCGAGTCCGTTGGGGAGGCACCCGAAGAGATCCAAGCCGCACCCGAGGCGGCGGAGGCCGAGACCGAGATCGGTGCCGAGGACGTTGAGGCCGTGGAGGATGCCGAGGAGGCCGAGGCGGCCGCCGCCGAGGAGACCCGATAGCACCGGCGACGGAGGCACGACAACCCGCGCCTATTCGCACGCGTACACACACCTGCTCAGTGACTGGGGGCACCGAAGATGCGAGACTTGGTGGAGTTGATGGTCAAGTCGCTCGTCGATGATCCCGACCAGGCACGCGTCAATGAGGTGTCGGGCGAGAGCATCGTGGTGTACGAGGTCTCGGTGGCGGAGGAGGACCTTGGGAAGGTCATCGGCAAGGGTGGGCGGATCGCCAACGCCATGCGCACCATCGTGAAGGCCGCATCGACGAAGACCGACAGGAAGGCTACCGTCGAAATCCTCTCTTAGGCCCGCCGGCGCAGGGACGCCGCCCGGAGTCCTGGGGAGTAATGCCGCCGGCACGCGCCGGGGTGGAGGAGCCAGTTCATGGCCGATTCCGTCACGATCAAGCGAGACGTCATTCTGCGGGCCGTTGTCACCGACAGTCTGAAGGAGCAGCTCGACGAGGAGTTCTCCGACGGCATAAGGCAGGTGGACGAGCGCATCACGCAGCTCGACGTCGGCGCGCGGCAGTACGTCACCGAGTTGCAGCGCACCGACATCCAGCAGGCGATGGCCGTGCGCCAGCAGGTCGAGACTGAGAAGCGCCGCTACCGCCAGGTGAAGGACGAGCTTATCCAGCGGCAGCGGGCCGTCCAGCAGCTTGAGGTCGGTGCGGAGGTCATCCGCGGCACGGTGGAGGGCCAGGTCGAGGTCAAGGTAGGCGACAACCTGCAGACCGCGCTGCGGGGCGTCGAGATCGTCGTGAGGGACGACGAGGTCATCGAGATCCGAGAGACCGAGGGCGGCCTGATGATCCCGGCCGGCCAAGAGGTGACACCCCAGGTTGCCACCCAGATCGAGATGCCCTGACCGTGAGCACCGACCGGCGAGCTCAGTGGAGCTCGCCGTCGTCGTGAAGCCGCACGGACTCCAGGGCGAGGTCTCGGTCAGTCTCAACACCGACTTCCCGGAGCGTCTCGCCGGCTGGCCGTCGCTCGAACTCGCCGGACCCGGCGGCGCGCGACCGGTGCGTGTGGAGACCGTCCGTGGCATCACCGGCGGCCGCGCGATCGTCAAGCTCGACGGCATCGAGGACCGCGACGCCGCCGAGGCCATCCGTGGCCATGTCCTGCAGGTCGAGCAGAGCGACCTGCCGCCCGCGCCCGACGGGGCCTTCTACGAGTTCCAGATCATCGGCCTGCGCGTCGTGACCACCGGAGGCGAGGACCTCGGCCGGGTGCGCGAGGTGCTGCGCACCGGCGCCAATGACGTGTACGAGACCGAGCGGGCGCTGATCCCGGCGATAGAGGACGTCGTGCGCGAGATCGACCTCGAGCGCGGCGAGATCGTCGTGGCGGACATCGAGGGCCTGCTCAAGTAGGCGGTGCCCAGCGTGCGCGTTGACGTCATCACCATCTTCCCGGAGATGATTAGGCGGTGCCCAGCGTGCGCGTTGACGTCATCACCATCTTCCCGGAGATGATCGCGCGCGCGCTCGACTTCAGCATCATGGCGCGGGCGCGTGAGGCCGGGGTGGCCGACTTCGGCCTGCACAACCCGCGCGACTTCGCGACCGACAGGCACCGCATCGTTGATGACGCGCCCTATGGCGGCGGGGCCGGCATGGTGATGAAGCCCGAGCCGCTGACGGCCTGCATCGAGGCCGTCGCGGGTGAGGGCGCGGCGGTCGTGCTGATGACGCCGCAGGGCGAGCCGTTCGATCAGGCCGCGATAGTGTGCGGCCACTACGAGGGCGTTGACGAGCGGGTGCGCGAGAGCCTGGTCACGGACGAGATATCGATCGGCGACTACGTGCTGACCGGTGGCGAGTTGCCCGCGCTGGTGGTGATCGACGCCGTGGTGCGCCTGCTGCCGGGCGCTCTGGGAAACGACGCGTCGGCGGCCGAGGACTCCTTCGAGGATGGCCTGCTGGAGCATCCGCACTACACCCGCCCGCCCGAGTTCCGCGGCATGGCGGTGCCCGAGGCGCTCGTCGAGGGCGATCATGCCCGGGTGCGACGGTGGCGCCGAAAGATGTCGCTGCTGCGGACGCTGCGTCGCAGGCCCGACCTGCTGGCGCGCGCCGAACTGGACGAACGCGACCGCGAGCTTCTGGCCGAGATCGCCGCGGATGAACCGAACTGAAGGCCGCGACGCACCGCCGGCTTTGTGTGAGGAGCAAGTGAGATGACGGACCTGCTCAGACAGATAGAAGAGGAGCACATGAAGCCGGACGTGCCCGAGTTCCAGCCCGGGGACACGGTCCGCGTGGGCGTGCGCATTACGGAGGGCAGTGGCGACGACCGGCGCGTGCGCGTGCAGCCCTTCGAGGGCGTGGTCATCGCGCGCGACGGCGGCGGCATGAATGAGACCTTCACCGTCCGCCGCGTGACCCACGGCGTGGGTGTTGAGCGCACCTTCCCACTGCACTCCCCCACCGTTGACGACATCGAGGTCATCCGGCACGGCGACCCGCGCCGCGCAAAGCTGTACTACCTGCGCCGGCGCATCGGCCGCGGCGCCCGCGTGCGCGAGCGCGTGCAGCGCAGGGAAACCGCGCCGACGGCGGCGGAGGCGGAAGCCGAGGACACCGAGGACCAGGCCGAGGAGTAGTCGCAGGTGGCCCAGACCTGGCTGGCGTTCGACAACCCGTGGGAGGTCATCGCCCTGATCGGCGGCATCGTAGCCGTCAGAGTGGCGGTGCCGCGCATCCCATCGCTGAGCCGCTCGGCGCGCGTGGCGGTGCTCGAGTTCGTGGACTCGGGGCTGGTCGCCGCGCTGCTGGTGTTCTGCCTGCTGCGCCCGTTCGTCATCCAGGCCTTCTTCATTCCCTCCGGCTCGATGAACCCGACGCTGCTGGAGGGCGACCGGATCCTCGTCAACAAGTTCATCTACTTCTTCCGGGACCCGCGGCCGGGCGACATTGCCGTCTTCAACGCCCCGCCCGCGGCCACGGAGGAGGACAAGGACTTCATCAAGCGCGTGGTGGGCGTCGCGGGCGACGAGCTCTACGTCAGAGAGGGCGCTCTATACCGGAACGGCCGGCGTCAGACCGAGGACTACATCGCGGAGGAGCCCCGCTACGTATGGCCCAACCCGGGCGGCCGCGTCGAAGTGGGCGACGGGTACCTGGTGATGATGGGCGACAACCGCAACGACTCCAACGACAGCCACAAGTGGGGCCATTGGGACTCTGTGACGGGTGAGTGGGTGGGCCAGCCCTTCCTGCCGCGCGAGAACGTGCTCGGCAAGGCGATGATCATCTTCTGGCCGCCCCAGCGCATCCGCATCCTGAACTGATTCGCTTGACCGCCGTCACGGTTTGCGCCCGCGCATTACCTGCACCAGGTCTCCCCCCGCCTGGGCTCGAAATGCGCGGGCGCTTCTATAGGACTCGTCACCGACCGGGCTCGAGGCGACGACGATGACGGACGAGCATCTCGGCCATGACTTCGGCGCGCCCGACGCCTGGGCCCTGGCCAGGGGCTACCGGCTCGTCGCCGGCGTGGATGAGGCCGGGCGGGGGGCGATGGCCGGTCCCGTCGTCGCCGCCGCGGTAGTCATCGAAGATGGCGGCGTGTTGACACTGGCGCGCGACTCCAAGGCGCTGAGCCCCGGTCAACGCGAGCGGGCCTGCGCTGAGGTCCGCGAGTGTGCGCTGTGCTGGGCGGTCGGCGTCGTAGATGCCGACATCATCGACCGCATCAACATCCTGCGCGCCACGCACCTGGCGATGCGCCGGGCGCTGGACGGCCTGCGCGTCCGGCCCGAGTTCGTGCTCATCGACGGCCTGCGGCCGTCCGGCATCGCGCACCCGCACCGGGCGGTCGTGGGCGGTGACGCGCTATCGCCGCGCATCGGCGCCGCGTCGATCGTCGCCAAGGTCACGCGCGACCGGATCATGGAGCGGCTCGACGTCGCCTACCGCGGCTACGGGCTGGCCCGGCACAAGGGCTACTGCACGCCCGAGCACCGAGACGCGGTCGAGCGTCTGGGCCCCAGCCCGATCCATCGGCGCAGCTTCGGCCCGGTCGCGCAGGCCCGTGGCACGCGGCTGCCCTTCGACGCGGACGACCTGAGGCGACCGACGGAGGGAGGGGACGAGCGGTGACGGCGCGCCGGGGCTTCACGCTCATCGAGATGCTCGTCGTGGTCGGCATCCTGGCGGTGCTCGCCGCCATCATCTTCCCCGTCTTCGCCCAGGCGCGCGGCAGGGCCCGCCAGGCGCAGTGCATCGCCAACCTCAAGCAGCTCGGGCAGGCGCTGGAGATGTACTCCAGCGACTATGACGACCTCTACCCCTTCGCGGTGGACGCCGCGGACAGCCTCTGCCCGCAGATCTGGGACGGCTTCCCGCAGTGGCAGGCCTGGATCCCGTACATGCCGCGCATCAAGGACGTCATCCAGCCCTACACGAAGAGCCGCGAGGTGCTGCACTGCGCGGCCGACACCGGGTACGATCACCTCGAGAACACGTCCTACCCGCTCGACGGCGAGCCGACGGCCTTCGAGGCGATGGGCAACAGCTACCACTGGCGGAC
>JALGUI010000697.1 GCA_029820915.1 Candidatus Zipacnadia bacterium
AGACGTGCTCGCCATCGCCGGTCGCACGCCGGCGGGGACCATGAACGGCATCTGCGGCTTCCTGCAGGATCATCTGGGCTGCCGCTGGTTCATGCCCTCGGAGCTGTTCGAGGTACTGCCCGAGACCCGAACCGTAGAGGTGGATGACTGCGACGAGATCGAGGAGCCGAGCTTCGACTGCCGGCTCTTCAGCGGCCTGGACGGGGAGTACCAGGAGGCCTGGCGACGGCACGTGCGGGTGTCGGTCCGGTCGTGGGATGTCCCCTTCGCGGCGGGGTTCAGCCACTGGCTGTATGCGCTGCTCCCGCCCTCGAAGTTCGCGGCCCCTTCGCGGCGGGGTTCAGCCACTGGCTGTATGCGCTGCTCCCGCCCTCGAAGTTCGCGGACAGCGCTCCGGAGATCTATCCGATCATCAACGGCGAGCGCGTTCGGCCCACCAGCGACCGGCAGCCCGCCTGGCAGCCCTGCACGGGCAACCCGCGCACCGTCGAGATCGCCATCCAGGAGATCCGCCGCTACTTCGACGAGCACCCCAACGCGCACTCGTACTCGGTGAGTATCAATGACAACAACCGGTGGTGCGAGTGCGAGCTGTGCACGGCCCTGGACGTGCCACATGAGTTCCGCGGCCGGCAGTGCTACTCGGACCGCTACTACACCTTCGTCAATGCGGTCGCCCGGGGCGTGCGCGAGACCCACCCCGACAGGTTCATCGGCTGCTTCGCATACGCGGGCGTCGAGCCGCCACCCAAGACCATCGACAGGCTCGAGCCGAATGTCTTCGTGAATATCACGCAGGACACGTCGCAGTACTTCGACCCTGGCTACCGCAGGCAGGACCACGACTTCTGGCGGCAGTGGCAGGCCAAGTGCGAGCACATGGGCAAGTACGACTACAGCGGCCTGGGCGCGATCGCACCGCGCTATTACCCGCATGTCCTGGCGGCGGACCTGCGACACTCAGCCCGGATCGGCCTGGTCGCCATGCACACCGAGGCGTACCCGTACTGGTCGAACTACGGGCCGATGATCTATCTTCAGGCCCGGATGATGTGGGATGTGTCGCTCGACGAGGACCAGTTGCTGGACGAGTTCGTCGAGGGCCTCTACGGCCCGGCCGCGCCGGCGATGAAGGCGTTCTACGACGACCTCGAGCGCACCTGGACGTCGCCGCGCGAGGGCCGGTGGTTCGCCGGCATCGGCAGCGCCGCGCAGCAGTGTGACATCTATACGCTCGATGGCCTGGCCACACTCGAGCATCACCTCCTGGAGGCGGCGCGGCTCGCGCCTGAGGGCGTTGTCGCGGATCGAGTGGCATACATCCGCAAGTGCTTCCGCTACCCCGCGCTTTTCATCCGCGGCTGGCTTACCGCCAGGAGGCTCAGCACCGCGACCGATCCGGCGGCCATGGCACGCGATCTGGACACACTCGTCGGGATCTCACGCAATCGCGACCGCTTCTTCCACCGAAGCGTCATCGAGGATGACCTCAGCACATCGTGGTACGATACGCACGCGGGCCGCGCCGGGGTGCAGTCCGAGTGGCGCTCGATGGTCGAGGGCGCGATGCTGGCCGGCGTCGAGGCCATGGCCGGCCGCGGCGGGGGGCCGACGCTGGATGGCCTCATCGACGAGCTGTCGCACCGAGACCCCGGCTCGACGCTCGTCCTGGGACTGCGGGCACAGCGTGGCGACTTCGACGACCTGCCGAACCTGCTGCCGAACCCCGGCTTCGAGGAGACCGGCGAGGGCGATAATCCCACGGGGCCGGAGTGGGAGGCGACCGATGCCCCGCCGGGGTGGTCGGTGTGGCGGCAGTCGCCCGGCCGTATCTGGCGCGACACGGAGACCGTGCGCTCGGGTGAGCGCTCGGCGGCGCTGACCGGCGGCGAGTGCATGTGCTACATCGCGAGGGCGCCGGTCGCCCCCGGGAAGAGCTATGTCGGCTGGGCGTACATCAGGGCCCTCGACACCACGCCGCCCAGGCGAACCACCTTCGAGATCCGCTGGAACGACGCCCAGGGAGCCTGGCACTCGGCCGGTCAGCAGGTCTCGGCCGAGGTGCAGGAGGCGGGGCAGTGGGCCCGCGTCACGGCTGCCGCGAAGGCGCCCGAGGGCGCGGCGTCGGCGGTCGTGCTCCTTGTGGCCTACGACATCGCGGATGACGAGACGGTGTGGTTCGACGACGCCTTCCTGGCGGAGGTCCCCGAGTAGCTCGTGGCGGCACACGGCTAACCGCAATGACTCCGCCAACGAGGGCGTTGGCGGCACACGGCTAATCCGCTTTGTTCGCGTAGGTCGGCCTGCGTCTGATCCCGCCCGGGGGCGGGACCAGGCGCAGGTGAGAGCGCGCTCCTGCGCGCTCTCAGCTTCGCGGCCTGCTCGCTCACACGCTCAGTCGTTGGGCGCCTTCTCGACACGGCCCGCGGACACCGCAAGCTCGCCGGAACCGATCACCCACAGACGGAAATCGGCTCCGTTGCAGCGGTCGGCAAACCGTGCGTCGAAGACATCGAACTGCGTGCTGCGCCACTCGCCCGTGCCCTCGGTCTGCACCCGGCCGCCCGGCTTGAACGCGCCGCCGCGAACCGACCCGGCCGGGTCGAGAGAGTCGTACTGGAGCTCGAATGCGTCGCAGCCGGCGTCGTGGTACTCCACTACGATGCGGATCGGGCGCGGCTCGATGTCGTAGGCAAAGCTTTCGTGCACGTCGAAGTACAGGTACCGGCCCTCGAACTCCGCGGGAACGCTCTGAGTGCAGGCTC
>JALGUI010000698.1 GCA_029820915.1 Candidatus Zipacnadia bacterium
GGGTGACGGCGCCCTCATCATCGCCCCCGGCGACGCTGAGTGGGCCGCGGCGGGCCTGGCTGCCGTGGTGCTGGATGCGCTGCCCGAGACCCTGCGCGTGACCGGCCTGCCTGCCGACTGGATGGTCGAGCGGTGGCGCACCGGCAGCGGTGTCGAGTTCCTGGCAGTGTTCGGCATCGAGGAGGGCGAGATCGCCCGCGATGTTCACATCGAGATGCCCGGGACGGCCGTGGAGCACGCCTGGCTGATCACGGGCGAGAGCGCCGAGCGCCTGCCGGTCGAGGACGACGCGATGACCCTCGATGACCTCGGCGACAGCTTTGCGCTGGTGGCGCTGGGCGATCTGCCCGTGCCGATCCTGCGACCAGGGGAGCGCCGCATCGACTGTCACGTAGGTGACACGGTGACCGTGCGGGCGACCGTGCTTAACGCGACCGCCGAGCGCGCCGTCGGGACGCTGGCCGCGAGCGGGCCCGAGGGTTGGGGCATCGCCCCGTCGCAGGCCGACTTCGACCTTGCCCCGGGAAAGGGCGCCGAGTTCGAGTTCCTGGTGCGCGTGCCTGCGCAGACGGTGCGGCGACCGTGGTTCCTCCGGCTGGAGACCGGCGACGACCTGCAGCGCGTGATCGTCTTCCCGGAGGACGCGACGCCGCAGATCATCAGCGAGCTGACCGGCGCGCCACCGGGGCGGCCTCACCAGGAGCAGGCGGGCGCGACCGGCGACATCGGCGACGAGTGGATGTCGGTCACCGCGGGCGAGCTGCTCGACAACGTGGTCGGCCGGCACACCCCCGGCGTGTGCTTCTACGGCGCTGAGTGGACGCGCGCGCGCGAGCAGGCCGGTCTGATGGCGCGCTACGGTGAGCTGATCCGACCGCGCATGGGCGGGCCGAACTTCTGGATCAACAATCCCGACCGCGAGCGCGACCTGCTGCTGCGCGTGACATGCCTGACACCGGAAGGCGGGACGCTGCAGGTCTACGACGGCGCGCACTACCACACGCTCGGCGAACTCGCCGCATCGGACGAGTGGCAGACCGGGGAGTGGACCGTCGGCCGTGAGGTCTTCGCCGGTGACCAGGCGGACTACAGCCGCACCTTCCGCGGCTTCAACCTGCTGGGGCAGTTCGCGTGCCCGCGCGTGTTCGTGCATGAGATCGCGGTGCGCGCCGCGCAGCAGTGATCCGGGGCGCATGACCCGCGCCATGCGTGCCGGATCTTCGCGACCTCACCCGACGACGCCCCCTCTACCTCTCCGTCACCGCCGGCTCGCGCGTCAGGAAGTCGTACTGAGCCAGCCACGCGTCGATCTCGTCGTGCATGGCCGCATAGTCTGGCTCGGGGGCGCCCAGGTACTCGTGTGCGAAGTTGGGCAGCGCCGGGTAGATGTTCAGCAGCAGCAGCGCCTCATCGCCCAGCTCCAGCCGCGCGTGCTCGGCCTCGGCGCGCTCGATGGCCAGCGCCTGAGCCTGCCGCCACCTGCGCAGGGCGATGCGCGCCCACCGCCAGGCCTGCTCGTGCATGCCGCTGCCCAGGCAGGTCACGACCTCCTCGAAGGCCTCGTCGCCCTCGAGCAGGCGCTGCGCGAACTCCGGCCCGGCCAGCGGCGCGATGCGCTCGCCGATCACGTGGGTCTTCGCGCCGGTGTCGGCGGCGGCGGTTGCGGCCAGGCGCGCGGCCAGCGGCGCCCACGCCTGGCGCTGCTCCTCCAGCGTCGCGATGCGCGTCTCGTCGGCGGTGATCAGCAGCGCCGCGGTCACGTCCAGCTCGTCCAGCGTCAGCTCGCGCCCCGCTCCGGAGGGCATCACCTGCCGCGGGCTCGGCCCGTCCAGCCGCAGGCAGCGCGCGTCCGCCGGTGGATCGAAGGGCAGTGTGATGATGAGCCCCTCGACCACCGCATCGCTCACGTAGCGGTTGTACTGCTCACCGTGCTTGAGGGCCAGTACCACCGTGTCGCCGCCGCGGGTGAAGGCCGCCGCCTCGACCGACGGGTCGGAGGTCGCGCAGGGCGTGAGCGCCCCGGCCGCCAGGATGTCCTGCACCGGCTCCAGCTCGCCCCACAGCAGTCCCAGCTCCGCGCGCCGGCCCATCCCCAGGCG
>JALGUI010000699.1 GCA_029820915.1 Candidatus Zipacnadia bacterium
TGGGCATGGAGGGCGACGGGCCGAACTCCGGCGACCCGCGCGAGGTCGGCTGGCTGCTGGCCTCCGAGAGCGCCCTGGCGCTGGACGTGGTCGCGGGTGAGATGATGGGCCTGCCGCGGGGCGAGAACCCTCTGCTCGTCGAGGCGGAGGCGCGAGGGATGCCCCCCTGCCGCGCCGAGGATGTCGAGCTCGTGGGCGCCTCACCGGCCGACCTGCGCATCGCCGACTTCGCCCTGCCGAGCACGCGCGCGACCGGAGTGGGGATCGCGAAGCCCGCGTGGTGGCACCGGCCCGCGGCGGTTCTGCTCAAGAGCGGGATGACGGTGCGGCCGGAGGTGGTGCCGGAGCGGTGCATCGCCTGCGGGGCGTGCGTGCGCGCCTGCCCGGTGCACGTAATCGCGCTGGTGGACGGCCGCGAGGGCAAGTGCGCGAAGATCGACGACAGCGGCTGCATCCGCTGCTACTGCTGTCACGAGATGTGCCCGGAGGACGCCATCGAGCTGCGGCGAAGCCTGCTGCATCGGGTGCTGAACCGCTGACACCGCAGCGTCTCGCGGCTCACTCGATGACGTTGCGCAAGATGATCCACTCGAGGCCGAAGCCCGCTACCCAGCATGCCGCCATGAGGGGGAGCGTGACCTGCGCCGACAGTCGCGCCCACGCGAGCAGATAGCCGGCTCCCCACATTATCAGCACGGTGGGCCAGGTGGACTCAACGACCATCCGCCAGTCCACCTCCATCCCGGCCACCGGCCAGACCGCCACGATCGCCAGCGTGATCACCGCAGGGCCAAGCACGTAGCCGGCAAGGAGGCGCGCGATGTCGTGGCCTGTCCAGCGCGCGTAACGCCGCGCGAATGCCCACGACAGCGCGATCACCGCCAGACAGGCTGCTCCGCCCAGTGCCCACGCCGTGACCGATCTCCCCGGACAGAGGAACCACTCGTAGTGCCCGTGCAAGCGGGGGTTGCGGGCGCTCCACCAACTCGCGCCGAGTCCCATCACCAGCAGGATGCCGAACGCCGCGGCGACGGCACGCGCGGCGGGACCATTCATCCTGGATGTCACCGGCCTGTGTTCGCTGGACATCCGCGACCCTCCTCGGACTTGGGCGCACTGGACGGCGGGCGCCCTCGCTCGCCCCGCTCACGCATCGGCCCGTCCGTGGCACGGGCGTCCCCGCCCGTGCGTCGCGCCGTCGGTCATCTGTCGGGCCAGATGCGCCTGCCCGTGCCCGACCGCAGCCGAGGGCCGGCTGACCATCAGCGACGCCGCGCCGGGCGAGGTCTACTGGGACTTCGTGCAGGTGGAGCCGTACTTCGAGGGGGAGTAACCGCCGGGCGCGGCGACGCGTCTCCCGGTCAGTCAGGCTGCGTCGGGCCGGTCGGGTCCTCGATGGCCTTGAGCTCGGCGATGGCAGCGTCGGTGGCCGCCAGCTCCTGTTCGAGCGCGGCCAGGGCCTCGCGGTCGGCGCCGCGGTCGGCGATGCGGCCCTCCTGGCCGGTCACCCAGAGCGTCGTCGCCTCGATGGCCCAGGCAGCGCTGCTGGGTCGCCGCGCTGTCCTCGACCAGGTCGCGCAGCCGCCGCTTCGCGTCCAGCGCCAACTGCAGCTCGGCGCGCACGTCCTCGCGCTCGCTCCGCTCAAGCTGCTCCTCGGCCTGCGCGATCTCCTCGTCGAGCCGATGGCGATCGACCTCCCGCGCGGTGCGGCGGAAGGCGGCGATCTGTGCGGCCAGCTCCCGCGCGCCGTCGCGCAGCCGCTGGAGATGCTCCCGGAGGTCCGCCGAGTCCCACTCGCGGTCGCGCGTGGTGCGCAGGGCCGTCGCGTGCTTGCGCTCGATGCGCCGCAGCGAGTCCTCCACATCCGCCATGCCGCGGGCGGCCCTCCGTTGCGCAATGACCACCGCCAGCGCGAGCGCGGCCAGCACGGCCACGAGGCCGCTGATCAGCGCGAGCGAATCCGCCGCGCGCGGCGCCCGCCACAGCTCCATGCGCAGGCCGCCGCCCAGCGACGCGCGCACCTCCGAGGGCGTGATGATCAGGTCGGTGACGAAGCGGTCCACATCGACCCAGGCGGTCACGCTCTCGGGGGCATCGCCGGGCGGGAGTCGGAGCACGTAGCGGTGGGCGGACGGGTCCTGGTCGATGACCGCCATGTCCGGCGACCAGCGGACGTACTCGTGGGGCTCGTCGAACCGAGCGCCGCCGCCGGTCGTGTGCAGCGCGTCATAGCTGCGCCCGTTGTACGAGCACGCGAAGGTGCCGGTCAGCACGACGCGCAGGTCCCGCGGGTCGGCGCCCGCGGGCAGCGGCAGGGCGACCTCGCGACCGCTCGGGAGCACCTCGACCTGCGCGATGCGCTCGAAGCCGGGGAGATCGACCTGACAGCGCGCCGGAGCGCCCGCCAGCAGGGCCAGCAGCGCAACGCTCACGAGCGATCGGTGCGTGGATAGCCGTCGAGCCACGGCGCAGCCCCCTCAGTGCGTTCGCTGGTAGGCGGAATAGGTCAGCGACTTGACCAGGTAGTCGCCCAGCTCCGGGTCGGCCGCGTACTGCGAGCCCATGCCGGCGATGACCTCGCGGTAGGCGGCCAGCAGCTCGCCGTCACGGTCGAGGTCGGAGTCGCGCCACTCGCGGGCGGCGATGCCCAGCAGCGCCATGTGCTCGTCGATGACCCGCGCCGCCTCCCCGTGCTCGCCACGGTCGATGAGCGCGGCGGCACGCTTGAGCACCTCGCCGGTCTGAAAGCCCAGGCGGTTCTTCTTCACCGGCCGGCGGATGGAGGCGACCGCCGTGTCCGCGGAGTCGGTGTACTCGACGGTGACCTCGGCGTGCTCCTCGCGGTTGGCGGTGAAGACGATGTCCTTGTACTTGAGGTAGACGTCGGCGACCGCGCGCGTGCCGCTGCCCGGCGGTAGCTTGATCTCGAGCATCACCACGTGGCTGGCGCCCATCGAGAACTGCGGGATCATCATCTTGATGCCGGGCTCGTCCTCGATGTCGTCGCGGTCGGTGGTGATGCCCAGCTCGCGATAGAGCCGCTCGTCCTGCACGCGCTCAGTGCGCCTGACGGCCTCGACCTCGGCCTCCTCCAGCTCCGCCGAGCCGAGCACCCGGATCAGCTCGATATCATCGGCGAGGTGGATGCGCAGGCGCAGGGCCTTGGCGACCACGTGGGTCAGCTCCTCCAGCTCCTCATGGAAGATGTCGCTGATGGCGGCGGCCTCGCGGATGAAGTGGTAGTTGCCCTTGCCCTCGCGGGCGATGGTCATCATCAGCTCCTCGTCATAGTCCAGGCCCATGCCGACCGCCGTGGTCTCGATGCCCTCGTCGAACTCGCCGGCGGCGAGCCGCGCGAAGGCGGCCGGGTCCTCGATGCCGGCGGTCACCTCGCCATCGGAGAGCAGCATGACCTTGTTGATGGCGTCCGCGTCGAAGTCCCTGCGCACCTCGACGTAGCCGGCCTCGAGCGCGGCGTGGATGTCCGTCGANACCGCGATGGTGTCGGTGTCGGCGAGGCGCTGCACCACCTCAATGGCGGCCCGGCGGGCGTACTCGAGCTTCCCCGCCTCCTGCATGGAGCCGCTGCGGTCGATCACCAGGCAGATGTTGAGCGCCGGACGCCTGGGCGCCTCGCGCTTGGCGGCCTGAATGCCGACCTGCAGGTACGTGCGCTCGCCGTCGCGCACGATGCGGGCGCGCTCGGTCTGCGCGGTGAGGCTGAGCGCGCGGTCGGTGGGGATGTCGAAGGCCTGGGAGTACTCGCGCGCGAAGGCCTCGAGCTTGACGAGCTGCCCGCCGACCATCACGCCCTCCTCGACGAGCTTGGCGAGGCGCTCGCGGGCGCCGCTGCCGCCGAGGTAGGTGCTGGTCATCCAGGCGTCGCGGTCGGGGGGCTCGGCCGCCATCGCCTCTTCAGCGGGTACACCCGGCGGCGGCGCCATGTCTGAGGGCGGAGCAATCGCTTCCGAGGTATAGGCGGTGCTTCGGGCCTTCTCTCTTGCTCGGGCGAAGCAAGGGAAGAGGATGGCAGCCAGTATGGCGAGGATGCCCAGGACCACCAACACCGTTATGAAGGTTCTGCGCAACGTCCCGTCGTCGTGCATCTTCATCGCCGGCACCTCCGCGTGAGCTTCGCGGGCGCGAACCTCACATACATTGACACTCGGAGGCGCCCCTGAAGTTCCCGCACATGCGATTCGGGAAACCGGCGCGCGCCGGTCACCGGGGCCCTCCACCCTACAGGTGCCCTGGGAGGCGCGCGCCATTACGCGGATTGGCGCAGTCTCGCCCCAATCTCGGGCCGGGCGGGGGCCCGGCTCTCACGCCGCCAACCGTCTGTGAAGCCGTTCGTGGGACAGGCCACCCGGCCTGTCGCCGTTGGGCTGGCCGATCAGGCCCGGCCCTCACGCCGGCGGGCCCACCAGGCGCCGAAGGCCGACGATACGCAGGCAAGTACCATGCACAGCAGTGCATTGAACAGCCACACGGGGAACATCTCGACCGTCGCTTCGCTAAGGCCCATGAGGAACCTGATGATGCCGCGGACCGATACGAGGAGCACGAGGAGTCCCGCGCCGCCCAGCGCAGCGAAGCTGGCAGAGCCAGCGGACAGCCCGTGGCTACGACGCACGCGATAGCCGAAGATGGCGCCGAGCACACCGGGCAGAGCGAACACCACAATCAGGGCGGATGTGACGATCACGCGCCCGCCGACGCCACGCGGTGCGATGAACAGGAGCAGGACGAAGACAGTCACCGAGCAGAGCGAGCCCACCAGCAGCCACAGGAAGAACCGTCCCGCCAGGCGCAACGTGGACGGCTGCTTCTCACCGCATGGCCCCTCGCGCCGTCCGGCCCACCACGCACCGAGGGCCGTCACTCCCGCCATGCCTGGCATGAAGATGCCTGCCGCGACAACCGTGGCAGCGAAGCCCAGCAGATCGGCCGGCTCCTTCCCTGTGTGCAGCCTCCAGATGTGCATCAGGGCCGAGAAGATGGCCAGTATGCCCCCGGCTCCCAGGCCAACCAGCCCCGCTGACTGAACCGACAGACCCTCTTCACGCCGGAGGGACTTGCCCTGCCAGAACGCGACTGCGGGAGGCACCACAAGGATGACCGCCAGGACCGTCACCACCGTTGCCGACTCCGGGATGACGTCCGCGCTGGTCAGGAGTCCCAGACCGAAAAGTACGAGGCCCGCGCACACGTATACCAGGACCAGGTGAACAACAAGCCGGAGCGAATGGCGCCACAGTGCGATGGGCGGCTCAGCCGACATGCCGTTCGCCCCCTTCGGTTGACTCGAGTGTCACGTTCAGAGCCTCGCCACCCGGATGTTGTCCCACCACAGGTAGGTGCGGAAGGTGCGCAGGCCGATGAGGCCCGACTCGTGCGGCTCGGGCTC
>JALGUI010000700.1 GCA_029820915.1 Candidatus Zipacnadia bacterium
GTTCGTCTCTCGCGGCCGACGGCAACGGCGGCGGCTCTGAAGGGCCGCCCTCCGAACGACGAAGCGTGCCGTTGCCGTCAGGAGGGGCGGCGTTCCCACGCCGCCCGGTCGTCTGCCCTTGCCTTTGCCGTGAGGATGCGCAGCATCCTCCTGGAGGAGCGGACCTACGCGTCCGCCCGGTCGTTGCTGTACGCCTCGGGGCAAGCGCGGCTCCGCCGGCGAGGGCGCCGGCGGCACACGGCACAGGCCGCCCGGCCGTCGCCATCCGCCGTCACCCGCCGCCGTACAACCGCTCATACATCTCGCGGTAGCGCCGGTAGATCTCGGCCCACGCCTCGGCGGCCGCCGGGTCCGGCTCGAAGGTCTCCGCCGGCCGGTACCACGCGTCCGCCGCCTCCGCCACTCCCGCGAACCGGCCCGTCCCGGCTGCCGCCAGCATCGCGGCCCCCAGCGACGCCGCCTCCGGGCACGCCGGCCGCTCGACCCGCACGCCCAGCGCGTCGGCCTTCATCTGCAGCCACAGGTCGCTGCGCGCCGCACCCCCGAGCGACCGGATGCTGCTCGGCTCGATGCCCTGCTCCGCGATCGGCTCGACCAGCTCGCGCAGCAGGCAGGCGCACGACTCCATGATCGCGCGGGCGATGTGCCCGCGCGTGTGCCCGAGGGTCAGGCCGACCATCGCGCCGCGCGCGTCCGGGTCAGCCGCCGTCCCCGCGAAGTGCGGCAGCACACACAGCCCGTCGCTGCCCGGCGCCACGCCCTCCGCCGCGCGTGCCAGCTCCTCGTACTCCGCCTCCTCGCACAGGTCGCGGAACCACCCGAGCACCACCGCCGACACCGCCGCGTACGGCATCGCGTAGCTCAGGCCGGGGACGGCGTGGCGGCCGACGAAGCAGCCCGGATCATCGAGCAGCTCCGCGGTCGTCGCGATGACCGCCAGCGCCGTGCCGGTGGTCTCGCTGACCACGCCCGGCCTGACGTTCCCGGCGCCGATGGCGCCCGCGAGCTGGTCGTTGCAGCCCGTGCACACGTCTACGCCCGGCGTGATGCCCAGCGCCTCCGCCGCATCGGCGCGGACCTCGCCCACGGCCGTTCCGGGCGCCGCTACCGGCGGGAGCTGGTCGGGGCCGATCCCGGCGGCGGAGAGCAGCTCGCCCGACCACTCCCCGGTGCGCAGGTCGAGCATCCCGCTCATCTGAGCGATGTTGAAGTCGGTCGCGAGCTCGCCGGTCAGGCGGAGGATGAGCCAGTCGGGCAGGCACAGGAACTTCGCCGCGCGGTGCATCCGGGGCGCGTGCTCGCGCAGCCATGCGATCTTGAAGAGCGTCAGGCCCTCCGGCACCCACGGGTAGCCGCAGATCGGCCGGTAGCGCTCGGCGCTGAGCCACTCGCGCTCCCAGCGCTCCGCCAGCTCGCGCGCCCGGGCGTCCAGCCACACGATCGCGGGCCCCAGCGGCTCGCCGCGCTCGTCGAGCGCCACGAAGCTCTGCGCCTGTGAGCTCAGGCCGATGGCGGTGATCTCCCTCGCACCGCCCTCGGCGATGACCCGCCGCGCGCCCGCGACCGCGGCCTGCCAGTACGCCTCCGGGTCCATCTCCATGTACCCGGCCGCGGGGGTGCTGGGCGAGTACTCGACCTCGGCGAGTGACAGCACGTCGCCGCCGTCGCCGATGAGCGCGGTCTTGAGCGCGGTGGTCCCGATGTCGAACGTCAGGTAGGTGTCGGCCATTGGCTATCAGCTATCAGTCATCGGCGGACGGCAACGACGGCGCGAGACCGGGGCCGCCGTCGCCGTGCCCCGGTTCCCGCCGGTGCCGTTATCCTGTCCGGCGCAAAGCGCCGGTATTCTGTCCGGCCCGTAGGGCCGGAATCCTGTTGCCCTTGCCGTCGCCGTCAATCAGGCGTACCCCATCTCCCGCTCGACCTCGTCGATCGCCTCCTCGATGATGTCGAGGCCCTTGAGCGCGACCTCCTCCTGCATCACGATCGGCGGCGACATGCGCAGGATGTGCCACGCCGGCACCCACGCCAGGCCCTTCTCGAAGGCCCGCCGGTAGACCGCGCGCCCGGCCTCCTCGAAGGGCTCCTTCGTCTCCTCGAAGGCCCGCCGGTAGACCGCGCGCCCGGCCTCCTCGAAGGGCTCCTTCGTCTCACGGTCGCGCACCAGCTCGATCCCGAGCAGGCACCCCTTGCCGCGCACGTCGCCCACGATCGGGTGGCGGTCGCGGATCTCCCGCATGCGCGCCATCATCACCTCGCCCAGCTCCAGGGCGTGCGCGAGCAGCCCCTCTTGTTCCATCGCCTCGATGCTCGCCAGCGCCGCCGCGCAGGCCATGGGGTTGCCGCCGTAGCTGGTGGAGGCGGAGATGCGCTCGATGCTCTCCTTATGCCTCTCGGAGACCAGCATCCCCGTCACCGGGAAGCCGTTGCCGAAGCCCTTGCCCAGGGTCACGACGTCCGGCGCGGTGTCCCAGTGCTCCATGCAGAAGTGCTTTCCCGTCCGTCCCATGCTGGTGAGCACCTCGTCGGCCATGAGCAGGATGCCGCGCTCGTCGCAGAAGGCGCGCAGCTTGGGGAAGAAGTCGTCGGGTGGGAAGATCGAGCCCGCCCAGCCCTGC
>JALGUI010000701.1 GCA_029820915.1 Candidatus Zipacnadia bacterium
ACGCGCCAGGATGTTGCTCAGATGCACCTCGATGGCCGGGATGGGCACGGCCTTGAGCGCATCGTGGATCGCCACCGACGTGTGCGTGTACCCCGCCGGGTTGATGACGATCCCGTCCGCCTCGCAGCCCGCCTGCTGGATGGCGTCGATGACCGCGCCCTCGCCGTTGTGCTGGCAGGTCGTTACCTCGACGCCCAGTTCATCCGCCAGCTCGCGGATGCGCTCGTCGATCTCCGTGAGCGTCACACTGCCGTAGACCTCCGGCTCGCGCACGCCCAGCAGGTTCAGGTTCGGCCCGTGAATGACCGCCACGTTCATCGCTCATCCCGTCCCTTCGCCTGCGTCGGGCAGGTGCCGCACGCCCGCCTCGGCCTGGTCTCGCAGCCGCTCGGCCTCCACGACCTCGGCCTCATCCCAGGTCCCGAGGGCGCGGCGCATTTCCTCGCGGCCGCGGTGGAGCCGGGCAAACTCCCCGGCCAGGGCCACGGCGCGCTCGTAGTAGTCCGCCGCCGCCTCGGCATCTCCGGACGCCTCCGCCTCCGCGCCCAGCGCCAGCCACGCGTAGGCGTACGAGTAGTCGGTGACCTCGTCGATGGCCTCGTATCTTCCGACCGGCAGCAGCGCGAGCACCACATAGGCCCGCGGCCAGTTGGGCTGCACCTCGATGGCCCGCTCGGCGGCCGCCAGCGCGCTGTCCGGTTGATCGAGCGCGTCGTAGAGCGCCGACAGCGCGAGGTAGTTGCCGGCGCTCAGCGGATTGACCTCCGCGGCGCGCAGGCGCGCCTGCAGCGCGCGCTCGACGCCACCCGGGCCCGAGCCGGCCGACGCCTGCCCCAGGTCCTCCCAGGTCTCTGCGTCGAGCGGGTCGATCCCCGCGGCCTGCCGCAGCCACCCCGCGGCCATGCTGTAGCGGCCCTGGGCTATCAGCGCCCGGCCCCGCCCGGCCAGCGTCTGCGCCCGCAGGCCGATGCCGCAGCCGATGATCACTACGAGGGCGAGCCCCGCACATGCCGCCCAGCTCAGCCACGGTCGGCGCTTGGTGGACTCATCGCCCCCCTCGGCATCGCGCGCCGCCGCCAGCGCCAACCCTACGGTCGCCGACAGCGTCATCCCGACTGCCGGGACGTACCACGTGTAGTCTGCGAGGTTCTGCAGGCCCACGGCCGCCAGCGCGCCGAGCCCCGCCGCCGCCTCCAGGGCGCCCAGCCCGCCCGCGCGCAGACCCCGCACCAGGATGCCGCCGATCATCGCCACGCCTGCCGCCATCAACAGCAGCGCCGGCAGGCCGGCCTCGGCGGCGATCTGCAGCGGCGTCTGGTGGGCCATGCGCGTGAAGCCGACCAGGGCGAACCGCGGGTAGGCGTGCTCGAAGCTCCCCGGGCCGAAGCCCAGCAGCGGTCGCGCCGCGATCATATGCGCGGCGCCCTGCCAGGTGTACCAGCGGAAGATTGCCGAGTGCGATTGCGTGCTCGCCGACAACAGGCGGTTGCGCACCGGTGGCGCCAGCACCATCAGCGCCACCAGCGCCACCGCGCCCGCCACCAGCCAGCGCCGCGGGACGCGCGTGGGCATCGCCAGCACGATCACGCCGGCGCCCAGGATCGCGCCCAGCAGCCCCGCCCGCGACCCGGTCAGCAGCAGCGCGGCGCACGGAATCAGCACCGCGAAGCCCGCCGCGATCAGCGCCAGCCGCGGGCGGTCCTCGCCTTCGGAGGCGGTGCGCCGCCACGCGATCGCCAGCGTCACTACCGCCGCGGGGATGGCCGCGAGCAGGTACCCGGCCAGCACGTTCGGGTTGAACATGGTCCCGAAGATGCGCCAGCTCGGGTCGCCCTGGAAGATCACGGTCTGCGTCCAGTCACGCAGCCCCAGAATCCCCTCCACGGCTCCCGCGCCCGCGATCGTGATCCATGCCCATCTCCGCCAGCGCTCGTCGCGGAACACCGAGGCGAAGACCGCGAGCAGCGCGACGCAGGCGGCGAGCGAGGCCAGGGCGACCAGGCTTGCGTGCAGGTAGACGCTGTGCACGGTGGCCACCAGGCTCCAGGCCAGAAGGCCCGCCAGCGGGCAGGTCGCGGCGCCCAGACCCCGCCGCACCTCCCGCGCCCCCAGCGCCGAGGCGACGCAGGCAAGCAGGCTACACGCGAGCGCCGGCACGCCGGCCCAGAGCACGCGGTCGGTGAACATGTAGCCGGCAAACAGCGGCAGCGCCACCACCAGCGACATGGCGCCGACGCGCGCGATCAGTACTGCTCCGCCCGCCAGGGCTGTCACGGCCGCACTCGCCTCCCGCGGCCCAGGATCCGCCGCACGCGGCTGAACATCCGGCGCAGCTCCCAGCTCAGGATCAGCAGGCCCGCGCGCAGCCATACGCCCAGCCAGACGAACGGGCGCGCCAGGGGATTGCGCGTGAAGTGCTTGCGGTAGAGCCGGTACATGCCGCGATGGGTGCGCACGATGGTCGGCACGACCGCCTGGTCGGTGCTGCGCCCGACCGCGTGCACCACCGTCGTGGCGGGCGTGAACA
>JALGUI010000702.1 GCA_029820915.1 Candidatus Zipacnadia bacterium
GGCGGATGCAGTGCGCCGTCCGCCATCGCCGTGTGCCGCCAACGCCCCTGTTGGCGGATGCAGTGCGCCGTCCGCCATCGCCGTCGCCTGCCACGCCCCTCCCGGATCTGGACGACAGGCGCCCCCGCCTGTCGGCGCGCCGCAGGCGCGTTGCCCTTGCCGTGTGCCGCCGCCCTCGCCGCCCTTGTTGCCTTCATCGCCGCCTTGCGCTATCCTGCCGGAAGCAGCGCAGAGCCTTTCTCGAAGGGTGCGTGCCATGGGCAGCTACGATGATGTCGAACTGCAGGGCCCCGAGCGTGACCGCATGACCGCCGAGGTGCGCGCTCAGATCGCGGCGTGGGGGCTGACCATGCCCGACGTGCAGCCGCTGCCCCTGGACTTCGGTCTGGGGCGGTTCCGCGATGTGGGTGAGACCGAGTTCTGGGTCGCCAACGAGACCGAGCACGGCTACTGCGGCAAGTTCCTGTTCGTCTTCGACGGCCAGACGTGTCCCCACCACGAGCATCACATGAAGCACGAGACCTTCTTCGTGCTGAGGGGCGCCATCCGCATGCGCGTGGGGGATGACGAGCGGCTCATGGAGCAGGGCGATCTGCTCGCCATGCCGCCGGGCGTCGCCCACTCGTTCACCGGCGTCGGCCCGGCGCTGATCCTCGAGGTGTCGATGCCCTCGGTGCGGCAGGACAACTTCTTCGAGGACGAGGACATCGGCGACGACGGCGTAGTCTGACCGCCCGCATCGCGCGGTCCTGGGAGGGCCGGCCATGATCGGACGCACCACACTCGCGATCCTTAGCGCGATCGTCATCGCTCCGGTCGCGTGCGCGCAGGGCTTCACGCTCGTCGAGGACGGCGCGGCGCGCGCCATCGTCACCCTCGGCGACGATCCCACGGACGTTCAGGTCCTCGCGCGCGATGAGCTGATCGCCTACGTCGAGCGCGCGACGGGCACCGTGCTGCCCACGCAGGGCGACCTGCCGGGTCGGGTCGAACTCGTCGTCGGCCCGTCGGATGCCTTCCGCATCGGCTGGGACATCACGCCCGCCCGCGCCCGCATCACCGGCTCGACGCCCATCGCGCTGCTGATGGGCGTGTACCGGTTCCTGGGCGACCATCTCGGCTGCCGGTGGGTCGTGCCGGGGGAGATCGGAGAGATCGTCCCGCACGCCGACACGGTCAGCGTCCCCGTCGGCTCCGGCGCCACCACGCCCGACTGGGATGTGCGCAGCTTCTTCCTGCGCGACGAGGACGGCTACTGGTGGGCCTTGCGCAATGGCCTGAACGGCTGGTTCAGCCGCGAGTTCGTGGACTCACTCGGCTCGGGCGTCGGCGCCGACCTCGTCTACCTCCAGCCCGGCGTAGCAGGCTTCCACGCCTGGCACTCCATCCTCGACCCGGAGGACTATCGCGACGAGCACCCCGAGTACTACGCTCTCGTGGGCGATCGCCGCGTGCTCGGCGGCCTGCACACCGGCCAGATCTGCACCACCAACCCCGAGGTTCTCGACCTGATCGCCGCCAAGGCGCGCGACTACTTCGAGGCCGACCCGGGCGCCCGCTTCTACTCCGTCGCCCTCAACGACGGCTACGGCTGGTGCGAGTGCGCCGACTGCATGGCCTTCGAGGAGAGCTTCGGCGGCCCGCGGCACTGGCGCACTCCCGATGGCCGCGTGATCGCCAGCGACCGGCAAGTGGCGTTCGCGAACGAGGTGGCTGCGCGTGCGCTGCCGGGCCTGGAGGGGCGGGAGCTGATCATCTTCGCGTACGTCAGCCATGCGCCGCCGCCGATCGGGCACGAGCCGCAGGAGGGCGTGACGGTGTGGCTGTGCCACTACGCGCCTGCCTGCTACGCCCACCCCTTCAGTGATCCCGACTGCCCGGACAACGCGGAGTTCTTCGAGTACGTGAAGGGCTGGGCGCGTTGGGCCGAGCGGATGGGATACTACGCCTACACCGATAAGAGCATGTGGGAGGGCCTGCCGCGGCCGGTCGTGCGGCAGATGATGACGGACATCGAGACGCTGCACGACTTCGGCTGGCGGCGCTACGTGGCGCAGAGCAGCGCGCGCGGCTTCGGCCAGAACGGGCCGCT
>JALGUI010000703.1 GCA_029820915.1 Candidatus Zipacnadia bacterium
GGATCTGCGCGCTGATTCTGGCGACGGCGCTCGCGGCGCCGGCGGGGGCCGACGACTGGCCGCACTGGCGCGGGCCGCAGCGCACCGATATCACGATCGAGAGTTCGCGCTGGGATGACGGCGCGTGGCCACTCGGCGACCCGGCGTGGACGGCCGACGTCGGCGTGGGCGGCAGTTCGCCCGTCGCGGGGGCCGGCCGCGTCTACACCCTCGGCCGGCGCGACGACGAGGACCTGCTGGAGTGCCGCGACGCCGTGACCGGAGGGATGCTGTGGCGGCGGAGCCACCCGTGCGCGAAGTACGGCCGCTACCACAAGGGCGATGAGGGCCAGTACTACGGGCCGTCATCGACGCCAGCGCTCGACCTCGAGACCAACCTGCTCTACACGCTGAGCATCGACGGCGACCTGAACTGCCGGGACACCGCGCGTGAGGGCGAGCACGTCTGGGGCCTGAACCTCTACGAGGAGTTCGGCATCGGGCAGCGGCCCGACGTGGGCGGCGGGCGGCGGGACTACGGGTACACTACCGCGCCGCTGGTGTACGGCGAGTGGCTGATCGTTGAGGTAGGAGCTTCCGCCGGGAACCTCATGGCCTTCGACAAGCGCACGGGCGAGCGCATCTGGGCCTCGGAGTGCACGGACCCGGCGGGGCACACCGCCGGGCTTGTGCCGCTTGAGGTCGAGGGTGTGCCATGCGTCGCGGTGCTCACGCTGCACCGGCTGCTCGTGGCGCGCCTCGATCCGGGCCGCGAGGCGGAGACGGTGGCGGCGTACGACTGGGAGACCGACTTCGCCAACTCCATCGCATCGCCGGCCGCCCACGGCGACAGCATCATCATCACCAGTGGCTACAGCCAGAGCCGCTCCGCGCGCGTCCGCGTGACGCTCGCCGGCGCGGAACTCGTGTGGGAGAGCGACCAATACTCCAAGGTGTGCACGCCGATCATCCACGGCGGCCACGTCTACTTCGCCTGGCGCAAGCTGACGTGCCTGGACTGGAAGACCGGCAAGCTGCGCTGGGCCGGCGGCACCTTCGGCGACGACGCCTCGGCGATCCTGACCGCCGACGAGCGGCTGATCGTCTTGGGCAACCGCAGGCTGGCGCTGTGCGAGAGCGCGACGCTGTCGCCGAACACGTACACCGAGCTGGCGCTGCGCCAGGGCGTGGGCTCGGCGCGCTGCTGGCCGCACGTGGCGCTGGCCGACGGCCGCATCTACGCCCGCGACCTGGACGGCCACCTGCTGTGCTTCGATCTTGCGCCGTGACACGCCCGCCAAGGAGGCGCGCCGAATGTTCGCGACCGCACTGACCGCCGCCATCGCGCTGCTGGTGCTCGCGCCGACCGCCCCCGCGCACGCCGTGCCGGTCGAGCTGATCGCCAACGGCGGCTTCGAGGCCGGGGATCGCCCGGCACGGTGGAGCGCGTTGCAGTGGCGGGGCGAGGCCACCCACACCATCGACGAGCAGGCTCGGCACGGTGGCGAGCGGGCGCTGCGGCTGACCGGCGAGAGTGACGACGGCACGGCCGTGGCGTCACAGTCGTTCTCTCTCCTGATCGCGAGCGGCCCGCTCGCGATCACAGGCTGGTGGCGCAGCTCCGTCGAGGAGGGCGTTGGCGCGCGCGTCGTGCTGCGCTGGATCGACGGCGCGGGCGAGAAGCTGAGCGACGAGCCGCCTCTGACCGCCGACGATCCCTTCGACTGGCAGCCCTTCGAGTTGACCGCAACTCCGCCGGAGGGAGCCGCGGGTGCCACGCTCTTCCTGGAGATCTGGGAGTGCCGGGGCGACGTCTGGTTCGACGATATCTCGGTGACGCAGGCGGTTGAGCCGCCCCCGACCGACGCCTTCCGACTGGGTCGGACACCGGACGTCATCACCGTCGGCGTGTTCGATGCCAATGCGGCGGGCGGCAGGGGCTTCGGCGCCCAGGGCATTCACGACGCGCTCTCCGGGCTCGAGGGCGTGCAGAGCGAGCTGATCGCCGATGCCTCGCTGGGGACGCTGGCGGGCTATGACGTGGTGATCCTGCCCAACGTGCACACGTGGGGCGCCGGCGGCGCACCCGCAGTGCTCGCCGACCACCCTGAGC
>JALGUI010000704.1 GCA_029820915.1 Candidatus Zipacnadia bacterium
CGACCCGCCCCCGGACTCATCCGATCCGTCCGCCGGATTCCTCTCGGCGGGCCCCGCCCCGCCGGGCGGCTCACCCGGGAGCCGACCGCCGGGGGCGTTCCCGCGCGCGCCCACATAGATGTAGCGCTCGAACAGGCGCTGGTAGTCCGACCACTGGCTCCCCGCGTTGGTTCCCTCGCTGATCACCTGGCCGAAGTACTGCACGTGCGCGTCGAGGTTGTCGGCGTAGTGCAACGCGCACGCCTCCGCGGTCATCGGCAGCACCGGCGCACCGTACTCCCGCTGTCCGTGGTGCGACAAGAGCAGGTGCGTGAGGCGGGTCGCCAGCTCCTCCGGGAAGCCCTCGATGCCGTCGATGGCGCGGTTGACCATGCGGTCGGTGAGCACCGTGTGCCCCACCAAGCCCTCGATGCCGTCGATGGCGCGGTTGACCATGCGGTCGGTGAGCACCGTGTGCCCCACCAGGCGACCCCGGTCAGTGTACTCGATTGACGCCTTGCACTCAAGCTCGGCGACCTTGCCCAGGTCGTGCATCAGCGCGCCGGCGATGAGCAGGTCGCGGTCAAGCGCCGGGTGCACGCGCGCCACCGTCTCCAGCACCTCGATGACGCCCACGGTGTGCTCGAGCAGGCCCCCAAGGTACGAATGGTGCAGGGCCTTGGCGCCGGGCGCGCGGCAGAAGCGCGCCAGGAACTCCTCGTCCCCGAAGAAGTGCTCGACAAGCGCGCGCAGGTGCGGCTCCTCGACGCTGCGCACGATCTCGACGAGCCGCTCGCGCAGCTCGTCGAGGTCGCGGGTGCTGGTGGGCAGCAACTCGGCCCGCGCGGCCTCCTTGGGCTCGGCCCTCTTGAGCCGCTCGATGACGAGCTGCTTCTGCCCGCGATACTCCTCGACCACCCCGCGCACGGTCACCGCGTCGCCCGCGCCGAACAGCGCGGCGGCCTCCTCGGCGTTGTCCCACATGCGCGCGGGGATGTCGCCGGTGGCGTCGCCCAGCGTCAGCGACAGGTACTGGCCCGGCTTGCTCTTGAAGCTCGCGAGGGACTTGTCGCGCGCCGCGAAGGTGCCGGTGATGCGGTCCCCGACCTCGAACTCGCCTATCGTCTTCGTCGCCATGCGATCAGTTCCCCTCATCGGTGGTCTGCTGGGCGTCATCGGTATTCGCCGGCGGCTCAGGCATGGCCTCGCGGAGCTCGGCCTCCAGCCGATCGAGCCAGGGCGTGTGAAACAGCTCCAATGCCTCCGCCTTCTCGCGCGCGAGGTGAAGCTGCGCCCAGGCCTGCTCGTTCTGCTCCAACTCAAGGTGGGCCTGCGCCATCCGCCAATGAGGCATGGACAGCTCCCGGTTCAACTCTGACGCGCGCTGAAACTCGCGGATAGCGCGCTGATGCTCTCCTAAGTCCATGTACACGTTGCCGCGGCTGATCGCCACCGACCACTCCAGCCCGCCCAGCTCCTCCTGACGGTCCAGGGCAGCGATCGCGCCCTCCAGGTCCTCACCGATGGAACGCAGGGCCACGGCCTTGAGGCCGTAGCCGTCGGGGAGTTCGGGCGCGATCTCGATCAGGCGCTCGGCCTCGGCCAGGGCCCTTTGCGGCATCCCCTGGCTGCGATAGATGCCAAAGCGCAAGTTGTAGCATCGGATTTCCCCGGGGCTGATCTCGCCCGCACGGTCGCAGAGGGCCAGCGCCTGCTGATAGTCACCCTCCACGTTTCTCAGGTGCACCAGCGCGAAAACGGCATCGAGGTAGTCCGGCTCAAGGTCCAGGGCCCGCTGCCAGGCCTCTTCGGCTTCGTCCTGGCGTTCCATTGCGTCCAGCGCCCAACCCAGGCTCAGCCAGGCGCGGGCCTGGTCAGGATCGAGTTCGACGACGCGCTGGAGGTCCGCTGCTCTCCCGCCGTCATCGCCCAGGCGCCCCAGTAGCCCCGCGCGCAGGTAGTAGGGGCGCGGGTCGTCGGGATCGGCCACGATGAGGTCGCCGCAGCGGTCGGCCAGCTCCCGCCACCGGCCCGAGTGGTCCTCGTCGCGGTCGAGCCAGGTCTCCAGCGATGCCGGCGAGATGTGAGCCTCCAGCACGTCGGGGTCCAGCTCGATCGCGCGGGCGTAGTCATCGAGGATGGGCTGCACCTCGGCGCGCTCATCGTGCCGCTGCACGCCCTCGCGGCGCAGCCAGACCTTCCAGCGCATCTTCCCACGCCACCAGTGCGCTCGACCGCTGTCGGGCCAGGCCGCGACCAGCTCCTCGGCCAGCGCCAGCGCCTCCTCGCACCGGGACCTCAACTCAAGCTCGTCGAGGCGCTGCAGGCCCTCCTCCAGCGTTGGCGGCGCGTCCTGCTGGGCGAGCGCGACAATCGCCACAGCCATCAGTGTCGGCACGGTGATCCAACGGGTCATCGTCATCATCGTCCTCGGGTCTGGCAGACGCGTTGCGCAGCCGCTCTGGCAGACGCGTTGCGCAGCCGCGTGAACAGCTTCGTCGGGCAGGGATGCCCGACCTACGCGGGGCTGCGCGCCGGCGGCTCGTCGATGATCTGCGCCCCGTCCTCGCGCAGGCCCACCAGCAGGCCGTGCAGGCGCTCGCAGGCTGGGAGCCTGCGCTACGTCACTGTGCCCCTTCTGTGGGGAGCCCCAGGTAGCGCTCGGCGAGGATGACGGCGGCCCAGTCGTCGATCGGCTCGGGGGGGACGCGCAGGCCCTCGGGCACCAGCCGCCACAGGCCACGTGGCGGGTTCTCGCGCCAGTACCGCCGCCGGGCCAGGAGGGTGGTCATATGCTCGTCGATCTCGTGGATGGGCAGGTCGGTGGCCGTTGTCAGGGCGGCGCGCACCTCGCGCGATCCGGTGCGCTCGCCAAGGACGATGGCGGCGGCGTTGTGCCTCGCGGCGAGCTCCGC
>JALGUI010000705.1 GCA_029820915.1 Candidatus Zipacnadia bacterium
GTCTTCCAGAACCTGTACATCCTGCAGCAGGACCGGCCCAAGTGGGTGCTCCTCGTCGGCGGCGATCACATCTACAAGATGGACTACGCGCTCTTGCTCGAGGACCACATCGAGCGCGGGGCGGACGCCACGATCGTGTGCATCGACGTCCCCCTCGACGAGGCCGGCAAGTTCGGGGTCATGTCCACCGACGACAGCGGCCGCATCGTGAGCTTCGAGGAGAAGCCCGAGGAGCCATCGCCCATCCCGGAGACGAGCGACCGCTGTCTCGCGTCGATGGGCATCTACCTGTTCAACACCGAGGTGCTGGTGCGCGCGCTGGTCCGCGACGCCAAGTCGCCCGACACCACCCACGACTTCGGCCATGACGTCATCCCGAGGCTGATTGAGCACCGCATGGTGTGCGCCTACAACATCAAGAGCCAGGGGCAGCCCGGCAACGGCTACTGGCGCGACGTCGGGAGCCTGGACAGCTACTGGCAGGCCAACATGGACCTGATCGCGCGCTACCCGGAGTTCGACCTCTACGACGACCAGTGGCCGATGCGGTCGGGGACCGGACACCGCCCCCCCGCCAAGATCTGCGTCTCCACCGAGGGCACGATGGGGCGGTTCGAGCAGTCGCTGCTGGCCCCCGGTGTCGTGGTCTCCGGCGGGCAGGTGCAGCGGTCGATCGTCGGCCCGTGCGTGGAGATCCACGACGAGAGCCACGTTGACGAGTGCGTCATCATGGGCGGGTGCCGCATCGGCAGGCGCGTGCGGCTGCGCCGGTCCGTCATCGAAGAGTCCACGATCATCCCCGACGGCCTCGAGATCGGCTTCGACCTCGAGCGCGACCGCGAGCGCTTCACGATCACCGACGACGGGGTCGTCGTCGTCCCCAATCGCGCCCCACTCCAGTAGCCAGAGAGGTGCCACCCAGCCCATGAACGTCCTCCTCGTCTCGAACGAGGTCGCACCCTTCGCCAAGGTCGGCGGCCTCGCCGACGTCGCCGGCAGCCTGCCGCAGGCCCTCGCCGAACTCGGGCTCGACGTGTCGGTCGTCATGCCCCATCACCGTCGGTGTCCCGCCGCCGAGGACTGCGACGTAGCCGTGGACTCGCTGCCGGTCCGTGGACTCGCTGCCGGTCCTGGCACCGTCGGAGACGCGCGTGGCCGCCGTGCTCGAGGGCGAGCTCGACGGGTCCGGTGTCCCGGTGTACTTCGTCAGGCACGATCCGTACTTCGACCGCCCGGAGATCTACGGGCCGGCCGGGGGCGACTACCCGGACTCCCCGGAACGCTACGCCTTCTTCGCCCGCGCGGTCCTCGCGCTGATCCCGGCACTGGGGCTCGAGCCGGACGTCATCCACGCCAACGACTGGCCGACCGGGCTCGTCCCGGCCTTCGAGGCGCTCAACCCGCAGGGCAGGCCGACCGCCTACACCATCCACAACCTGGGGTACCAGGGCCAGTTCCCGCGCGATGTCGCGCGGCGCATCGGCATCGACCCGGCGTCGCCGGCCATGCGGCTGGTCGAGTCCGACGGCAAGGTCAACTACATGGCGGCCGCCATCAGGACCGCGACCGTCATCAAGAGTCCGACGGCAAGGTCAACTACATGGCGGCCGCCATCAGGACCGCGACCGTCATCAACACCGTCAGCGAGCGCTATGCCGAGGAGATCCAGACGCCCGCCTTCGGCGAGGGGCTGTACGAGCTGCTCCGGAAGCGCGCGGCGGACGTCTACGGCATCGTCAACGGCATCGACTACGATGACTGGAACCCGGCTACCGACCGGGCTCTGCCCGCCCACTTCTCGCCGGGCGCGATGTCCGGCAAGGCCGCGTGCAAGGCCGCGCTGCAGCGGGAGATGGGCCTGCCCGTGGACCCGGACGTGCCGGTCGCGAGCGCCATCACCCGGTTGGCCTGGCAGAAGGGCCTCGATGTGCTGGCCAAGGTGCTGCCGCGCGCCGTCGAGCTGCCCATCCAGTTCGTGCTGCTGGGCACCGGCGAGCCGGATCTCGAGCGGCGGTACCTCGCGCTCCACAAGGCGCACCCGGGAAAGATAGCGGTCAACGTCCGCTACGATGACGCCCTGGCGCGGCGCATCTACGCGGGCTCGGACCTGTTCGTGATGCCCTCGCGCTACGAGCCGTGCGGGCTGGGGCAGATGATGTCGATGGCCTACGGCACCGTGCCCGTCGTCCACGCCACCGGCGGCCTGGCCGACACGGTCGTCGAGGCGGCCGAGAACCAGACCGGCTTCGTCTTCGAGAGCCCGCCGAAGGGGCCGCGGCCGGGGCGCCTGCTGGCCGCCATCGAGCGCGCCGTGCTGGCCTTCCGCGACAAGGACCGCTGGCGCAAGCTCGTGGCGCGCTGCATGGCACAGGACTTCTCGTGGGCCGAGTCGGCACACAGGTACGCGGAGCTGTACGAGAGGGCGGTGGCCGCACGCGGATAGCGCCTGCTTGCGAAAGACCGCGCACTAACGGCTTCGACAGGCGAGGGCGCCCGTCGTACGATTCGTTGCACGACAAGGTAACAGGCAACCACATCGTAGTGCGGGCGCCCTGCGCTCGCAGCGCGAGCGCTCTGGAGTTTGCTCAGCAAACTCCCCAGAGGTCGCGGAGCGACCTCACCTGCACCGCCGTCAGGAGCAGATTACAGCACGCGAACTTCCGCCCCCAAGCACTGGCGGCCGGAGCCGGGCGATCGGCGGGGCCCGTGGCGACGCCGCGGGCCTCTTCCGTCACCGCGCCGCGGCAGGTGGCCGACGACTGGACGCGAATCCTCATCCTGGAGTCCGCCCGCCACGCCCACCTTGTTGGAATCGGGGCGCCACGAGCACCTTGTTGGAGTCCGCCCGCCACGCGCACCTTGTTGGAATCGGGGCGCCACGAGCACCTTGTTGGAGTCCGGGCGCCCTCGCCCGGACATCATCTGCTTGAGTTCACAGGAGGACCGCCATGCGCACCTTCGCGATCGTCATCTGCCTGATCGCCGCCGCAGTAACCGCCCGGGCCCAGGACACCGACGGCGACGGGCTGTCCGACGCGCTCGAGCAGCAGCTTGTGACCGACCCCGAGTTCGCCGAGACCCTTGAGGTCATCGCGGAGGACGACACCTACGAGCCGACGCCCGAGCGGGAGGCGCACTTCGACATCACGCGCGTGCGCTTCGGCAACGTCGCGCAGGGCCGATGGCTGTGGGCCATCGAGTTCGCGGCGCCGTACATCTTCGAGAACACCTCGATCATCCTCTACGTGGACTCCGACAACGACCCCGAGACCGGGCGGCCGGGCATGGGCTGCGAGACCACCTACGGTCACAGCCGCGGTAGCCCCACGCAGATGTTCTACCTCCCGCCCGAGCGCCGCGACGACTTCCCCGGACCGCGGGTCGCGCTCGAGGACGGCGTCCTCTACATCTGCGCCGACCTCCCGCTCAACCAGCAGGACGGCCGCTCGGTCTTCCGCATGACCGTCCTGTCCGAGCAGCCGGAGCCGCATGAGAGCCGCGACTCCCTGGGCTGGCGCGATGTCACCGGCCCCGGTGATTCGGACCGCGAGAGGGTGATGACCTTGGCCGATCTCGACCAGCCGGCGGGCTTCGAGGTCACGCAGGACATGTCGCTGCTGTGGGACATCCACGGGGATGAGCGCAACATCATCATCAACTCCTTCCGCGACTGCGAGGGGGAGGGCTACGCCTACTACCACTCGGAGTACCGCTGGCCCGCCATGCGCAGGAGCGCCGGCGAGGGCGTCCTGACCGCCACGGTCCCACGCGCGGGTCGCTTCCACCTCGGCGCCGTGGTCTATGACACGTCGGGGCGCGAGGTGTACGAGATGTCGATCGGCGACAAGGTGGTCGGCGCCTTCATCGCCGACGCCGACAACAAGCGCCAGCGCCTGTTCTTCACGCCCGAGCCGCTGGAGTTCGCGGGCGGCGAGACGATCTCGCTACGCGCCGCCGGCGACGGCATGTCGATCGTCGAGGACATCGTGCTCCTGGCCGAGCGCCCGGAGGAGCTCGAGCCGGCGAAGCGGCTCGAGCACCTCGCGGTCGGCTGGGACTGGGACCGCGAGTGCATGCGCGCGACGTGGGTCACAACCTGGCCGGCCGCCTGCACGCTGCGCGCGGGCGAGCACGAGACCGTCGAGGAGACGCCGATCCAGAACCATCGCATCTACCTGCCCGAGCTGCCTGCGGGCGAGCGCCTCATCTGCACGGTGGACGCCGGCCCCGCGGGGGAGCACTCGGTCGAGTTCCTCGCCGGCGAGCCGCAGGTCGCAGACAGCGTGGTGGCACGCGAGCAGGTCGAGCTGACGGTTCTCACCGGCGGCCGTGACCTGCCGGCGGGGTACCCGCTGACGGCGGGCGTGCCCTTCGCGCAGGGCGTGCTGGGCAGCGTCGATGACCTGCGGCTGCTCGCAGCCGACGGCGCGGAGCTGCCGCTGCAGGTCCGGCCGCTGGTGCGCTGGCCGGACGGCTCCGTGAAGGTCGCCCTCATCGACACCGCGCTGCCGGATGAGGTCGCCGACGGCGCGGTCCTCGCGCTGCAGTACGGCCGCGAGGTCGAGCGCGCGGATGTGGCCGATCCCGTCGAGGTCACTCGCG
>JALGUI010000706.1 GCA_029820915.1 Candidatus Zipacnadia bacterium
CGGCCCGACGGCCGCGGGCGCGCCCGTCCCGCCGCTCGGGGAGCTGTCGGCACGCTGTGAGCTGCGCGACCTCGCCGACGGCCGGGCGGTCATGACCTGGCCCGCGCGGGCCGCCACCGGCGACGACCGCTTCGCCTCCGACCTGCCCGACCTGCGCAGCGGCGAGTATGAGCTGGGCGTGAGCGTGCTGACAGGCGAGCGCACCGTGGCCGCCACGACCGCGACCTGCTATGTCGTGGACCCGCTCGAGCGCGCCGACTTCTTCCCCATCATGACCGTGCTGGGCGCGCGCGGGGGCGGGCATGACATGGACGAGGCGATGGCGCTGGCCCGCCTCGATGACCTCATCGCCCACGGCTTCAACGCTATCGACGCCGGCAACGCGCGCGGCTACGCTCAGCCCGCGCTGTCGCATGGCAGCACGGTCTCGGCCGCAGCCGCCAGTTACGCCCAGCGCCACGGCTTGGCCACCTTCTTCGAGTACCATCGCCTCACGCTGGTCGGTCGCGGGCCGGTCGAGCCCTGCGTCTTCGACCCCGTGCACCGCGAGCGGCTGCGCGAGTACATCGAGCCCCAGCTCGACGTGTGCCGGCGGGTGCCGAGGCTGCTGAGCATCAAGATCCTGGACGAGCCGTCGCTGGCCGCGAAGAGCCTGGACATGTGCGAGCGCTGCCGCGAGGAGTTCCGCGCCCGCTACGGCGCCGAGCCGCTGGGCCCCGATGAGGTCGGGGAGGACATCGCGGCCCGCTGGCGACTGGCCGACTTCCTGGGCTACTACCTGCGGACGGCCTACCGCATGACCCGCGAGATCAAGGAGGAGGGCGGGGGCGACTATGACCTGCTGCTCACCTTCAACTCGCCGGGACTAGGCTACGGGCGCGGGTACACCTCCCGCCAGGACATCCTGTCGTGGGGGCCCGAGGCCGGGCGCATGGACTTCGACATCTACCCCTACTTCTACCCGCGGTCGCAGAAGGTGCGCATGGTCCAGTGCGACTACGGGCTGAGCATGATGCGCGAGTTCGCCCGCGAGATCGGCGTCCCGTGGGGCTTCTACGTCGAGCTTGATGACCGCAACTGGCCCTACCAGCAGAACCCGCCCGAGGCCAGCGCCGAGTGCGCGTACACCGCCATCGCCCAGGGCGCCGACTACCTCAACAGCTTCATCCACTCCGGCTTCGGCACCGGAAACGACGCGCGGCCGGAGCGCTGGGAGTTCCTCGGCCGGGAGCTGACGAAGATCCGCCGCGTCGGTCCACTGCTCACGCGCATGGCGCGGCCAAAGGCGCCGCTGGCCATGATCTACCCCATGGGCCAGGCGATGGTCGAGGACGGTCACGCGCCCGCCGACTACGCGCTGGAGTGCATCATGGCCGGCTTCGGCATGACCGACGTGGTCAGCTCCGAGATCATCGCGGGGGCCGAGAGTCCCCTCGACCGTAGCGGCTTCGTGCTGCTCGGCTGCGATATCCTGGAGCGCACCGCCGCCGACCGGCTGGTCGAGCACTGGCGCGGCGGCGGACCGATCGTCCTCGATACCGTCCCGACCACCGACACCGAGGGCGCGCCGCTCGACCTGCCGTGGAGCTTCGAGGGCATCGAGCCCTGGTCGCTGCCGGGCCTGGACGACTGCGCCTGCCGCGTCATCGAGCCCGGCGGGGGCGCGGGCCGGGTGGTCATGCTCGACTTCGACCTGAACGAGGCGTACCGCGAGGCCGTCGAGGAGGACCGGTTCGAGCGCGCCGCGGCGCTGCGGCGCGGCATCGGCGCGCTGCTGCGCGAGGATCGCCCGTCCCTGTGTTTCGCCGACGACGAGGCCGGGCAGATGGAGGCGGGCCTGCGCACCTGCGCCGACACGGCCCTGGTCATTGCGGTGAACCACCGGCCCGAGGAGAGCGCCGCCACGCTGCGGATCGCGGGCCTGGGCTTCGAGCCCGCCTGGGCCTGCGACCTGGCGACCATGCAGACGGTGCACTTAGCGCCTGACGGGCGCGACTGCGCGATCCCGGTCACGCTGCCCGGCCGCCACGCGCGGATGATCGCGCTGCTGCCCGAGCGGCCTGCGGGCGTGGACGTGACCGTGCGCCG
>JALGUI010000707.1 GCA_029820915.1 Candidatus Zipacnadia bacterium
GACTGGCTCCCCGGGCCGGATTCGAACCAGCAACCTAATGGTTAACAGCCATCCGCTCTACCGTTGAGCTACCGGGGAGCGCTCGACCGCATTCTACACGAATCGCGCACCGCTGTAAACCCTTCGGCCCGCGGTGGCGGCGCCGCTTGAGGTCGCCACGTGGAGCGCGCGCGCCGCGCGACAGAGACCGGCGCCGCTTCAGGCCCGCGGCGTGGGCGCCGATAGATACCGGAGGTCGTCGCGACCGCGAGAAGGTGTTCCAGGCGGCCCGCGGAACACGCACCAGCGAGGCGTTCCACGCAGGGGAGGGCAATGAAGGCGCGCAGGATCGCGGGCATCCTCGTCGTCACGATTGCAGTTGCCGCCGCCTTCGCCGTGGGCTGGCTGATCGGCAGCGACGGCGAGCGGCCTGCGTGGTTCGCGGCCGGCGTGGCCCATGTGACGCAGTGGGCGGCGCCCGACCAGGTCGAGCAGGCCGAGCCCGAGCCGCCGCCATTCCCCCCTCCGTCGCCGCCCGTGGCGGGCGAGGCCACGATCCTCTTCGTCGGCGACGTGCTGCCCCTCGAGGACCGCGACTACTTCGAGAAGGCCCGGCCGCTCATCTCCGGCGCCGACTTCGCCGTCTGCAACCTCGAATGCCCGCTGTCAACCCACGGCGCGCGCACGCCGCTCAAGTTCGATGGGCGCGGACGCGTGATCCAGCGCGAGTACTTCTTCCGCGCCTCTCCCTCCCAGGCCGGGCGGCTGGTGGACGCAGGCTTCGACGCCGTGACCCTCGCGAACAACCACATCATGGACTACGGCGGCGAGGCGCTGCTCGAGACGCTGGCCGCGCTCGAGCACGCCGGCCTCAAGCATGTCGGCGCAGGGCCGGACCTGCAGGCCGCCCGCGAGCCGATGGTGTTCGAGGTCGAGGGCCAGACCGTCGCGGTGATCGCGTACGTGAGCGCGCTGACGCTGCCCGGCACCGACCACTTCGCGGCTACCGACGAGACCGCGGGCACCGTGTTCGTGAGCGGCGGCCAGGACGGCCGGCCCTCAGAGCAGTGCCGCCAGATGGTGCGCAACGACATCCGGGCGGCGCGCTCGCTCGCCGACTTCGTGGTCGCGTCGTTCCACTGGGGCCGGGAGGCCAGCAAGGAGCCAGCGGCCCTGCCGCGCAGCCTCGCCCACTGGAGCATCGACTGCGGCGCCGACATGGTCGTGGCCCACCACCCGCACGTGCTGCAGGGCATCGAGATCTACCAGGGCAGGCCCATCGCCTACAGCCTGGGCAACTTCGCCTTCCCGACCTCGTGGGAGACCAACCACTTCAGCGGCGCGCTGGAGGTGCGGCTCAGCGGCGGCGCGTGGCAGGAACTCGTGCTCCATCCGGTAATGCTGCGCTTCCGCGCGGGCGATCCCGCGCCCGCGCAAGGCGCCGACCTCAGGCGCATCGTGGACCGCGTGATGAGTCTGTCGGCGGACCTCGGGACCACATGCGAGTTCATCGAGGACGAAGGCAACCCGCGCGTGGTGATCGCCAACACCGAAGCCGCGCCCGCGCGTTCGGGTCTGCTCAAGGCCGAGGAGGCGCGCTTCCACGTCGCGCCACACCCGGAGCTCGCGGGCATGAGCACGGTGCACTTCCTCGCGTGGGACCTCGAGGGCGACGGCAAGGTCGCGAAGAGCCGGAGCCTGGTGGTCGCGAGCGCGCTGGCGCAGGAGACGCTGGAGATCTTCCGCGAGATCTACCTCGACCCGGAGCAGTTCCCCATCCACGATCTGGTCGGCTACAACTACCGGACCATCGCGGGCGGGACGGGGCTGTCCAACCACGCGCTCGGGCGCGCCATCGACATCAACCGGGCCGAGAACCCGATGATCCAGGGCGGCGAGATGATCGTGCACCCCGACGAGCCGCCCTACGAGCCCGGCGAATGGCGGCCCGGCGAGGACCCGTACTCGATCACGCCGGACGGCCCGGTGGTGCGCGCGTTCAAGTCGCGCGGCTGGCACTGGGGCGGGGACTGGACGAGCTGCAAGGACTATCAGCACTTCGATCGGCCGCGCCGCTAGCGGCGCGGCCGATCAGTCGCCAGCTACTCAGCACTTCGATCGGCCGCGCCGCTAGCGGCGCGGCCGATCAGTCGCCAGCTACGAGCTAACAGCTAGAAGGCATGTCGGGCTGGAAGCTGAGAGCGCGCACAGGCGCGCTCTCACCTGCGCCTGATCCCGCCCGCGGGCGGGACCAGACGCAGGCCGACCTACGCGAATAATGCGGCCTAACAGCAACGACAGACGGCGGACGGCATGACTACCCGCCCCAGCGTAGCATCTTCACTTCAAGCGGCGTGAACTCCAGGCGCGCCCGTCCGCGATCGACCGCGATCTCCGCGTCGCCGACGGTCAGCCGTCTCGGCGGCTCGGTGAAGCGGATCGTCGCCGCGGCGGGCTCCGTCGAGTCGTTGACCATCATATCTCCGCGTCGCCGACGGTCAGCCGTCTCGGCGGCTCGGTGAAGCGGATCGTCGCCGCGGCGGGCTCCGTCGAGTCGTTGACCATCATCAGCCACGTGACGCCGTCGAGGCTGCGGATCGTCCAGTGGATCGCTTCGTCGGCCTCGACCGTGATCTCCGGCGTCGGCTCGATCGACAGCAGCACCGGCGCGAGGTCCGCCACCTCCTGCGCGACGGCCTTCACGTCCGCCCAGCGCTCCTCGAATGGGTGGGCTTCGTCCTTCAACAGATCGAACCAGGAGTAGTAGATCAGACCGTCTGCGCCCTCGCAGATGCACTGCCAGGTCATCGAGCGCATCTCGTCGAGCGTCGGCGGCCGAAGCTCCTCGCCCTCGCGGTACACGCCCCAGTTGAAGACCTGCGGGACCATCCAGATGGCGCGGGAGTCAGCGACGGCCTCGCGCGTGCGCCGCGTCCAGGCCCCGGCCATCGAC
>JALGUI010000708.1 GCA_029820915.1 Candidatus Zipacnadia bacterium
GCGTCGAGCGCCGCCTCGTCCGGCGCCAGCAGCACCGCGGCGTAGGTCTCGATGGGCGGCACGGCAATGCGACCGCCCTCGATGGTCAGCTCGACCGGCTCGGCCGCGGGCGCGATCAGCCGGGCCACTGTCAGCGACTCGTCGGCGACCCGCAGCGTGATCTCCGGCGTCGGATGCACGGCCGTCAGTGCGTAGTCATCGTCATACTCGAAGTCGTGGTTGACGATGTGTACCGAGAGCACCCCCGCGGCGGGCTGGTGCAGCAGGTTCACCAGCACCGTCTCCGGCCACTCGCCGCTCACCGGGCTCGCCGCGCGCAGCGCCTCGATCCCCGCCGCGAGCTCGTCGGCCGGCAGGCTCTCCAGCGGGCCCGCGAGCTGTACCGCCCGCCCGGCGCCGAGCCGCACGTCGAGGCCCGGCTCGTCGGACTGCCGGCTGCGCAGGGCCAGCCACCGCACGCGCGCGTACTCCAAGGCGCCGGCCCGGCCGCGGATGGTGATGGTGTCCCCCGCCGCCAGTGCCACCGCCTCCGACGTGTGCGTGTGCCACTCATCGTCATCGGCGCCGGCGGTCCAACGGGCCACGACCTCGCCCCTCACCAGCAGCTCGAAGCTCGACTGCCCGCGGCTCTCATCGAGGTAGCTTACCGTGAACTGCCACAGGCCCGGCTCGCCCGCGAAGGTCAGAGAGGCCGTCCCCTCGGTCGCGGCCCCGATCCACACCGATACCTGCGACAAGTACGCTGACTCCGCCTCGTAGCCGTCCAGCTCAAGCTCGAGCGCGCTGACCTGCACCCGCAGCGAGTCCGCCAGCCCCGGCAGGAACTCGGAGATGGGCCGGCGGGCCTCACGCGGCTCGAAGCGGTCGCGGATGTCCAGCGACGCCGACAGCACCAGCGTCCCGCCCGCCTCGACGAACTCCCGCAGCCCGGTCATCTCCGCCGGGCTGAGCATCGCCCCGTCGTCAATGAGCACCGCACCGAACTCCGCCAGCCCGCCCGAAGTCAGGTCGGAGTTGACGATCACGTCCGCCGGAATGCCATGGCCCTGTAGCAGCCACAGCAGCTCGTTGATGTTGCCCTGCTTCAGCCCCAGGATCTGGCCCGTGCGGGGCCCGGCGGTGAGGTCGTACAGCACGCCGACGCGGCTGCCGGGGCGCTGGCCGGCCAGCAGGCCCTCCCAGCGCTCGGCGAACCGAGCGTACCGGTCGCAGGCATCGAGGATCGCCTGGTCCTCCCGCGGGCGCGTCATGTCCGGCACGGTGCGGTCGGCCATCAGGCTCATGTTCGGCATGTAGTTGCCGCCCAGCGCGATCCCGGTCGCGCAGCCCAGCGCATACTCCTCCGCCACCGGCAGCCCCATCCACACGTTGGTGGCGCCAGGCGCGTGGTAGATCTCCCGACCGCGCGCCTGTTTCACCGGGCGCGGGATGTAGCTGAGGAACCCCGTCGGCCTGCCGTGGCTGGCCGCCAGCCCGAGCTTGCAGGCGGCGATGTCCCGGCCGAACGGCGGGTGCGCGAAGGCCTCGGTGAACACCCCGTCGGTCACGCCCCGGTCCACCAGCCAGTAGGTCAGGTCGTTGGCGACGATGAACAGCGGCTCCTCGCGGTTGTGGGCGTAGAACTGCACCTGCTCGAAGAACTCGAGCGCGGAGTCGAGGGTGAACCAGTTCTCAAGCTCGCCGGGCGTGCCCTCGGCCCCCAGCTCGTACGCCGTGCCGGTGTGCTGGAGCGCGTACTCGCGGAACTTCTCGCGGCAGGTGGGACAGTAGCACGCCCAGGTCATGGGGTTGTCGAAGAAGATGCAGTCCACGCCCGTCTGCTGCAGGGCGTCCATGCGCCCCTTGATGTACTCCAGCCACGCCGGCCGGTTGTAGCAGCCCGCGTAGCGTGCGGGGTTGCTGTAGATGACCTTGTAGTCGCCCTCGGGCGTGAGGATCGCCGCGTCGCGCAGCTCCGGGTGCTGCGGGAAGAGCTGCTCGTGGTAGATGGTCCGGGAGCAGATGTACATCATGCGATGCGCGCCGGCCTGCCGCGCGGCCTGCATCGCCTCCGGCGTGAAGCTCCCGCCCTGGATCAGGTTGAG
>JALGUI010000050.1 GCA_029820915.1 Candidatus Zipacnadia bacterium
TCGCCCTGGGAGTGATCGCGCTGCTGGCCATCGTGGCTGCGATCGTGTACGCAGGTCTCGGCCAGGGCCTCGCCGGCCGACGGACGCCGCGCGTCAGGCCCGGCAGGGCTCAGACCCAGAGCGCACCGAGGACCGACGTGACTGCTCAGCGCCTCCATGACCATAACGACACCATGACGCGCAAGGTGGGCGACGTGCAGGCACAGGTGTCGGGGCTGCACCGGCAGGTCGAGGCGTTGGTCAGCAAGCTGGATGCCCTTGAGGCGCAGTCAGCCCAGCGAGCGGCAGCGGTGCAGAGCCGTCTCGCCGAACAGGGCGAGGCCATCTCAGACCTGCAGCAGCAGCAGGCGCTGATGGCGCCAAGCTTGAGCGCTGCGGTCAAGGAGCAGGGAGATCGCCTGGACCAGAGGCTCCAGGGCATCCAGGCGCTGATCTCACGCGGCGGCGGGGCGCCCCCACCCCCGCCGCCACCGGGCGAAGTGACGCAGCGCAGACCGGACCCGACCACCGACGAGGGGGAGATCCGGACCTACAAGACGGCCGGCCACCGGCTCATCAACTACGCGACGCAGAACCAGCCACGGGAGGGGGCGGTCGTGGCGATCGCGGACCTCGTTCGCCAAGCCAGCGCGGCCGCCCGCGGCGCCCAGGAGATGCGTGCCACCGGGCCCAACGAGCCCGAGGTCGGCCCCGTCTTGGCCAAGCTCGGCGAGGGCATGAAGCAGGTAGTGCAGGCCGCGTACCTCGAAGTCGGACGTCGGGTGCCGCGCGAGTTGCTGACAGCCGTAGCCGATGAGACCAGCGCGGACCACGCGGCCGGCGTCACCCGGGCGATTGAGGCCATTGGACGCGGCGCCGAGCCGGTCCGCGACAGCCTCGAGACCGCCGCTCGCACCATCACCGCGGAGGTGCTGCGCGACGCGATCGCGCTGCGCGATCACGAGCGCATGACGCCCGAGAGCTTCGGCGAGGTGCTCAACCTTCTACAGGTGCAGCCCATGCCGGCTCCGACGGGGACACCCTACTCGCCCAGGCACCACGACCCCTTGGGCAGCAGACCGGACGGGGCGGGCGAACTCGTGGTCGAACGGCAGGTTACGCCCGGATACGCGTGGCGCAACCAGGTGCTTGTGCTGGCTCAGGTGACGTTACGGCCCGCCGGCGGCACTGAGACGGGAGCGCAGCAGTGAACGGGATCAGCATTCAGCAGCTTGCCCGCGGCACATGCGTGGTCTGCCGGCAGCCCATCCCACAGGATGGACAGCCGTGTGATCGCGAGGACTGCCCCCTGGCGCTCCAACAGGCCCTGGGAGGCCAACGGCTTCCGGAGCAGTGCCCTTTCTGTGGCACCCCGGCGAAGGGCCTGAGCCCCGCGGCGCAGCAGCGCTTCTGCACACGCTGCGGCCGCCCGTTCTGGCAGCCCTGCCCGATCTGCGGAGGCATGGTCGTCTCCGGCAGTGAGGCCATGCGGCATTGCCCACACTGTGGCATCCTGCTGCGCACCTGCGGCGCGTGCGGCCGCCGGTACCCCCCCGGGGCCACGCATTGCGAGCAGGCCGGCTGTTCCCAACGCGGCCGGCGACTACCCGGGGAGCGCCTGACCTGGGCGATGGTCGGGGGTGACCCGCACCTGCGCCGCAACGCCACGGCTGCGATCGCCGGTGCCCCTCCCGCCGTGGTCTGGCGCACAGGTGCAGGCGGCGGCCCGCTCTCCCCGCCCATCATCGGCGCCGGATGTGTGTGGGCGGTGGATGCCGGCGACGGCAGGCGTGGGGCGCGGGTGCGGGCGGCCGTGCTTGGGCGCGGCCGGGAGACGGATCGCTTCCCGGTGCCGCCCTTCACCACAGAGATCGTGCTCGCAGCGCCCGGCGTTCGTTCCAGCGCTCCGGCAGTGCGCGGACAAGACGCCTATGTGGCCGGTGCAGATGCCCGCGTCTACCGCATCGGCGTCACCTGGCGCCGGGATGCGGACATGCCGCTCGCCCTTCATCTCTCCCACGCCGCAACGCTGCCTGCGCCCGCCCGTACCCCACTCGTCACCCGTGGGCGGATGCTCGCTGCGGGGCTCGGCTCTGGCGAAGTTGCCATGGTCAACCTCGAGACCGGCGACACAGGAATCATTGCCACCGACAGCGATCGGCCTTTGACCATGTCCCCTGCCATCGCCGGAGATGACATGTTGCTGCAACCGGTTGGCGAGGCGCTGTACCTGATACGGGCCAATGACCGCTCGTGCTCCGCATGGGTGCGCCTTCGCAGTCCCATCTGCGCTGGTCCTGTAGCGCTGCCGGGCCGCGATGCATGGGCTGTCGGCGATGTGGGCGGCGCCGTACATGTGATCGACGCACGTGGCGCCAAGGTGGCCACCGTGACCCGGCCCAACGCCGGCCGCGTGCGCTCGATCGCGTCGTGGAGTGACGGCAGCTTCGTGGTCTGTTACGACCAGACTGTGCTGGCGGTCAGCGACGATGGACGCCAGGCGATCGTGATGGAGATCGATCAGCTCAGCGGCGGCATCATCGCCGTGGAGCATGCCGGCCGCAAGAGCGTGATCGCCACGGCGGGAGCACGCATTTACCGCGGTGCCATCGGTCAGGCGCCTGTGGCCTCACCCGAACTCGACGGCCGTCCGTCTCATGAGCTGGCAATGGCCGCCGGGCTCTTTTTCGCCACCACACAGCGGGGCGCGATCTATTGCCTTCGCTGAACGACGCGCGCCGGAGGATCTCGATGCAGGTGAATTCGATACTGCGGTCGGGCCGGCTCTTGGCGCTGCTGACGCTACTGACTACGCTGGGCGCAGCGCCTGCACTCGCAGCGCCGGAGCAGGACCTGACAGGCAGATCGCGGGAGGCCTGGGTTGCCCTCCAACAGGCCTTGGAGGGAGAGCTGTTTGCCACGCCCGTCAGTGACGAGCGCGACAAGCAGCCGTCGTTCACGCAGGTCTTCAACACTCACAACTTCGCCGTGGCGATGGCGATGGACCGCAGCGGGAGCTTCACGGACGCGCACCAGCTCACGTGCGCCCACCACCTCGTCACCGACTATATCCTGCGCGACTACAACGTGCTGATCCCCGGCGACCGTGTGCTGGCGCTCACCTTCGCCGCCGCCATGGACACGCAGGAGATGACCGAACTGCCGTTGGTGCACGATCTCTACAGCAAGCAGATGGGCCTGCTCCGGGGAGTGATGCCGCGCACCTACATCGAGGGAACGGGCAGCGACATCGACGGCGCCATGCGCACCGGTTACGCCTGGTTGAGCCAGCAATTCGGCTACGGCTGGCGCCACCTGCTCTTCGTTATCCTGACCGACGATGCGCAGGACCTCATACAGGGGCCCTCTATTCCCCGCCCATCATCATACGGTCTGCCCGGCGCCTCCTCCTACGACGGCGCCTACCTGTTCCCCAGCGCCCGCACCGGATGGTCGCGTGACTACCTGTACGTTCGGTGGTACTACTTTGACGGCGAGGGGTTCGCTGAGACCGACGCGATCAGCTTCACAGGTCCCGAGGGCCACGAGACGACTACGCGCGCCGACTTCCGGCGAAGCGTGCCCGCGCAGCACTATAGCATTAGCGGTGAGATCAAGATCGGCGAAGGTGTGGCGCCTACCGGCTTGGCGGACGCCATCGCCACCGCGGGCAAAGGCATGAGCGTACGCCCGGACGGAAATGGGCGGTTCGCAATCCGCGTCCCCGCGGTCGGGGAGTACAGCCTGCGCGTTCAGCACCCCGAGGCGAGCGCCGAACCGGCGCAGCAGCGCATCGCGGTGACCAACGAAGTGCCGCGAGCCGCGCTCCCGGAGGTGTTCACGCTCGTGCCGCGCGGTGACCGCTACGGCATCGCGGGCACCGTGTACTTCACCACTGAACCCAAGGCCGCAGCGGCGGCGATGCCGGTTCAGGTGCGCAAGCTGACCCCCGAGGCTCCGGATGGCGTTGACGTTCTCGAGGGGGCCACGCCGCTTACTGACAGTGGCGGCCAGTTCAGAATTGGCCTGGCCGAGCCCGGCGACTACCGGGTCTGGGCGGGCAGGGGAGCGCGCCCGCCCCAACTCCCGTCCGATCCCGACATCAGCCGACGTCTCGAACCCCAGGTGGTCCACCTGAGCGATGCTGTGCCGTGGGCCAGTGATCTCGAGTTGCGCGCCCTGCCTTCGTGCGGCTCGGGGTGGGTGCTTGCGTTCCTGGTGTTGGTCGCGGTGCTTGTCGGCGCGGGCATCGGCTTGGGCGGCAGCACCGTGGAGATAGCCACTGACGATCCAGGGCTCCCCCCGCAGTCGCTTCGGGTGTCGGCCCTTCGACCGGTCGTGATCGGCGCCACCGAGGGCGTGCGCAACGCCTACAGCCATCCCCGGCTGCCCGCGCCGGTGGCTGAACTCCACAAGCCGCCATTTGGGGCAGCCGTGGTGCGCAAGCTCGATCCCGCCGCGCGCATAGAGGATGATGGCGGCACCGACATGGGCGACCGTGCCGACCTGCAGCATCGGCTTCACGTAGTATGCGATCAGGATGCCGGGCGGGTGGTGGTCCACCTGCTGCCCATCGCTTCCGCCGCCGCGCATCAGCCGCCCGAACCGCGTCAGCAGTCTTCCCAAGGCTCCACGTCGTCGGGGGGGTTCCGCGAGTGGCCCGATTGAGGACGTCACCGCGGTGAGTACCACCGTGTGAGGGAGGCGCAGTTGCGATGGCAGAGCAGTATGCACATGCGAACCGTGGCGCTTCGGCGCCACTGGACCGGATGGTCACCGCCCCGCTGTACGGCCTGTTGAGGATGGTCGTGGTGGTCGGCGGGGTGGCGGCGCTCACGGTCCTGCTGGCAATAGTAGTCTCCGCCCTGCTGGACCTCGTGTACCCCGGCGCCGCGTTCGTGCAGCGGCTGCTTGGTTCAGCGGCCTGGGGCTTCTGGAAGTCCAAGCTCTTCTGGAAGCTGGTCGCCGTCGGCGCGGGCGGCTACCTGGTGGGCGTGCTCGTCTTCTACATGCTGCACTTCGCGATGAACATGCAGGCGCGTCCGGCCGCGGCGACCGGCTGGCTCATCGGTCTGTGGCTCGCGGTGGTCGTCGGTCTGGCCCTGGGTGGGATGTTCGCCCCGGGGGCATGGAACGGGCCCACTTCCCGGTACGCCATAGCCGCCTTGGCGATAGCATTGATGCCGTCAATCTACCTGCTCTTCTCGCTGCGATCGCAGTGAGACCGCCGACAGCTTGGAGGAGCCAGCCATGCCCAAGATCACACCGACACTGCTGATAGGTCTCGGCGGCACGGGCCAGTCGGTCCTGTTCGACGTGCGGCGACGCATTGTGTCGCGCTTCAACGGCCTGGAGAACATGCCGCTGATCAAGTTCGTAGCCATTGACACCGACGTGCAGGGCGCCACCTTCGGCCACGAGATGGAAGAGATGGAGGAGGACATCCGCCTGCGCACCGAGGAGGAGTACGTCCATTGCGAGGTGCCCGCTGACACAATCTCCCACATCCGCGACGCCCTCGAGCGCAACCGCCTGCGCGACAGCTACCCGTTCCTGTACCCGTGGCTGAGTCCCGAGGCAATGCGGCTGCCCAGCATCGACCGGGGCGCCGGGCAGGTGCGCCAACTCGGCCGTCTGGGCCTGTTGATGAACTGGTCCACCGTCCAGGCGACCATCAACAGCGCGTTGACCTCCCTCGCCAGCCCAAGCGCGCGCGCGGCCATGGATGGCCGCGGTCTCGACGTCGGCGAGCGCACGGAGATCTACGTCATCGCCTCCCTGATGGGCGGCACCGGCGCGGGCATGTTCCTGGATCTGGGCTACATGCTACGCTACCTCATCCACGCCCAAGGCGGCAGCCTCGCCAATAGCTACGTCACCGGCGTGTTCGCACCGCCCGAGGGCGTGCCGCGCCGCGGCGACGCCGACAATCGGGCTATCGCCTACGCCTGCCTGCAGGAGTTGAACCATCTCAACGACCACGGCACCACCTACGACGCAACTTGGCCTGACGGCAACCAGCCACCGGACCGGCGCGAGCCTCCCTACCACTACACCATGCTGACCACAGTGAACAACGGGCAGCAGCAGCTTCCGGGTTTCGGGAAGCTCACAGAACTGGTCGGACAGCTTCTCTTCATGCGAGCCACCAGCGAGTTCAACGACCTGACCACGGCTACGCGCGCCAACATCCTCCCACACCAGGCCGCCATCGACGAGTATGGTAACAACCAGCATTTCGCCTGCATGGGGTTCTCGAGCATCGAGGTGCCCGTGGAGACCATCGTGAACACCTGCGCCTACCGCCTGGCGCGCGACGCTTACGCCAGCCTGTTGGGACCGGAGTCCCCGGGTCTGGATGAGGAGCAGCGCAGGCAGCTCATGGCGGCGCACGGCCTCGACATCGAGGGTCTGCTCGCGTACCTCATGCGCCAGGTCACCCACGACGAGGCCGGGCCGCGCGAGACCGGCATCGTGGACACCATCCGCAACCGCACCGCCGGCGTGGTCGGCGCGGCTGTCAGCGTACTCGACAGCCCGATCTCCAACCCCACGTCATGCGAGCAGCACGTGCTGCGAGTCGAGGCGGAGTTGGCGCAACTGGTGGGCACGGCCGAGACCTCGAGCCAAGCGCGTGAGATCGTGCAGGCGAACCTGCAGGGCGTTGGCCAGTGGAGCTACGAACGCATGGTCGCCGCGGTCAACGCCTCGTTCGCGATCAGGCAGCGGCGCGTGCGCCACGGGATGGCGGCCGCCAAGGCCATCGCGGGCTATTACGAGAAGCGTCTCGAGGAGTACGACGGCCTGGTTCAGCACTGGCGCGGCCGGGTGCAGGACGCTGAGAGCCGGGCCGCCGCTCTGCGACGCCAACTGGGGGAACTGCTGCGCTCGCCCCTGTTCTTCGCGGTTCGCGCGCCGGTGGTGGAGGCATTCCTGCGCGATGTCTACGTCCCCCAGACTACCGAGCGGTTCGAGCACCGGCTGCGGCTCGCCATGCACGAGGAGATCCGCAAGGCCCTCGAACGCATGCTGGCGGCGGCGGGGCGGGTGCAGGAGGACGTGCGCGAGGTGCTGGACCGGCTGCAGGCGCAGGAGGCGAGCTTCGAAGCCCTGCAGAGCGAGGCCGAGGGACGCCTGCTGCCGATCAACGGCGAAGTGTTCTACGAGCGTGCCCAGCCGCACCTGCAGATTGGCGGTGTGGTGGCCCAGGAGTACGACAAGCACGTGACCGAGGACACCGTCCGCAGCCTGGCCCAGGAGATCCTCGTGCGCACCGGGTGTGCAAGTGAAGCCGACGGCGCGGCGGACATTGTCAAGCTCGCCGGCTTCGATGATCCGATCGCTCAGATGCAACTGCGCGCCAGGCTCGTCGCGCGGGCGCGCGACGTCTTCGGGGCCGTGCGGCAGACCAATGTGCTGCAACAGTTCTTCCGCGAGTACAAGCCCGGCTCCTCCGCGGTGGTAACTCGCATCACCAACCTGTACACACTCAGCCTGCCTTTCCTCGTGCTTAACCGTGGGGCCAACGGCTACGTTGACAGCCCGGCCAAGTGGTCACGCGGACTGGCGCTGCGCGGTGGCATCCGCGACGGCGGAGACACCAACTCCCAGGTCTTCCTCGATTCGGTGCGTCGCACCGGCCTGATCCCGTGGGACCAGAGCGCGCGCTGGATTCACCATGTCGATGAGCCCTATCAGGTCTTCTTCTACCAGGAGTACGGCGCCTTCCCGATTCGCCTCTACGGATCACTGACGGCCTTCGAGACCGCGTACACCCAAGAGCAGCAGCAGGGGAGCATCCCGCTGCACGCAATCTGTCGGGACGACCAAGCACGTGCAGTGCTTCAGCCGGTGAGGAAGATCAATCTGGATGAGCAGATGGCGTGCTTCATCGCCGGCGTCGCAACCGGACGCATCCCGATGCAGCTCGTGCGCATGCGTGACGGCAGCCAGTCGCGCCGCTGGGAGCTCTCCTACTGGACCGATCTCGGGCAGTTCGAGGTCGAACGGTTGGAGGGGTCCCTGCGTGAGATAGGTCAGGCACTCCACTCGCGCGGGCTCACCGACACGATCTCCGAGGAACTGCGCAGGCACCGCGAGAAACTGGGCGACATGGAGTTCCTCACTCGTATCCGTCAGTACGGCAACATGCTCGCCCGTGGCCATGTGGAGCAGCAGGTTGATGACTGGAAGGAGATCGAGCAGCGGCAAGAGCTGATCGAGCGCTACATTGAGTGGATAGGCCTGTCCCAGATCGCGGTCGATCCGCGCAGAGCCGCCGAGCCCTGGCGCGCGGCGACCAGCTATGAGCCTGAACCGCCACGCATCGAGATCGCCGACTTGCCCGTTGACGAAGGGCTGCCGGGCGTGGCGCCGGTCGAGTCCGGCCTGACGACGCCTCCGCCACCCGCCCCGGCCGCTTCCGTCGCCCCTCCGGCGGCGCCCACGGCGCCGCAGGACGATGCCGGGCCTGCAGAGCCACCGGCGGTCCTTGGCGGCCCGGTGGTGTCCCCGAGCGAGCCTTGGGACGAAGAGGAGCCGGCCGCGGTGGCCGCGGATGAGGCGCCGCCGGAGGAGGAGATACCGCACCATCCCGCCACGGCCTTCGCTGACAACGACGCGACGGTGCCCGTCCCAGTGCCCGAGCCGCCGGTCGCCGAGCCGGATGTGCGGCCGGCGCCCCCGGTCTTGGAGACGCCCGGGCCCGACGTCGCGCCGCAGGGGGCGGCCACCGAACCCGTTGCCGATGAGCGACCGCTGCCGACCGAGGTGCCTCCGCCCGAAAGCCTGGAGGTCGTGGAGATTGATGAGACGGAACGCGACGACGGGTCTGAGGAACGGTCCGGCGACGACGTGTTGCTCGATCCTGAATAACGCGATGGGGACCGATGGGTCCGGCACGCAGGGGCGTAGGCAGCGGCGTGAGGCCGACACGAAGCCGCGAAGGGGCGGAAGCTTCTTGGGCGTCAGGACCAGGATGAGCCTGTGCGTTGCCATGGCCTGGGTGCTCCTTGCGGGGACCGCAGGCGGGTGCATCCGTGAGGAGGCCGTTCCGACCGGCCAGGTACTGGATGGGCCGTCCCACCGCTCGCCGCCACCACCTGAAGAGGTGATCGTCGATCAACTCGCGTGGCCACAGGTAGTAGGTCAGGTATTCATGGTGGGTGTGGGTGGCGGCTGGTCCGCAGGGGCGCCCGCCCAACTCAGCACTCTCCCTGCCGGCTGGGTCATCCTCTACGGACGCAACATCAGCTCTCGTTCGCAACTCGAGCGGCTGGTGACTGACCTGGCTCGCGTGACTGAGCGCGTCGCCGGCTGCCCTGCGCTGATCGCCATCGATCATGAGGGGGGGCGCGTGGACCGCCTGCCGGCGTCGGGCTTCACGCACTTCCCGGCCGCCTCAGAGATGAGCGACCGTCCGTTGCAGGAGGTCCGCAACGAGGGCCGAGTGATGGCGGCCGAACTGCGGGCAACCGGCATCCACATGAACCTCGCGCCGGTGGCCGATGTGCTGACCAACTCCCGCAACGTGGACATCGCGAACCGCAGTTTCGGCACCGACACCGCACACGTCACCGAGCGCGCGGTGGCCTTCATCGAGGGAGCGCACGAAGCCAACGGCCTTGTCTGCGCCAAGCACTTCCCCGGCTACGGCCCGATCGCCGAGAACCCTCACTCATCGCTGCCCACCATCGACATCGCTCTCACACAGTGGGAGCAGGTGCACGCGCCGCCCTTCCACGCGGCCATCGAGGCGGGCGCGGACGCGGTGATGACCGGCCACGTGATCTGGCGGGCCCTGGACGCCCAAGCGCCCGCCAGCCTCTCGCGCGCGATCGTGACCGACGTGCTGAGGGAGCGGTGGGGCTATGACGGGCTGATCCTGACCGATGACCTCGAGATGGGCGCGGTAGGCGAGGTCATGCCCATCGCTGAGGCGACAGAGCAGGCAATCCGGGCGGGGGCAGATGTCGTGCTGATCTGCCATACAGCCGACGCGCAGCGTGCCGCATACCATCGACTTCTGGCGCTGTCGGAACGTGACCCCGAACTGGCGTCGCGAGTACGTGAGGCAGCGGTGCGCGTGCTGAGGGCGAAACTGCGCATGGGTCTGGTCGAGCCGCCGAGAGACGGCCCCGCAGCCGCGGTGCCGGACCCGGCGACCGGAGCCACAGCCCAGACGCGGACTTAGGTGGGGCATCGATGGACGTCTTCGCGGTCTGGTGGCAGGCCAATGACCAAGTCGAACTGGGATGCCGGCCCTGCGCGGAGCGCCCGGAGGCCTGGCTGCTCGAGGTGCTGACCGGCCCGGGGGGATCGGTTGCTGTGCTGGACATTCGCATCGACGACGGCGGCTCACAGGTTGTGTGGCAGTCGCTGGCCGCGTGCGCGGTCGTCGGCTCGGGTGCGGGCACCGTGGATGATCCGCTTGAGGTGCTCGTGACGATCCCGGCCGCGGGCGAAGTCGCGTGGGAGGTGCATGGGCTGCCCGGCCCGGTCGCGATCGTGGGCAGCGCCCGTGCTCAGCCGACAGGGGCTGAGCAGCGCGTGGATGCCCCGGAGCAGCCGCCGGTGCCGCAAGCACCCAGCGTACCCGCATCCGCCGATGCGGCCAGCGGTACTCCGCAGCACGTCCCCGAGAGCGCGCCTGCAGACGTGGCCGGGGCACATGACCAGGCCCTGCGCCTGCTCTGGCGGGCGACTTCCGCGGAGACCCCGGCGGCCCGTGTGGCGCTTCTGGCTGAGGCTCTGCGCTGGTGGCCCGACAACGGGTCGATCCAGCGTCGGCTCGCCGAAGCGAAGCGCTGCGCCGCAGTCACAGCGCCGCCGGCCCTCACGGGCCTAATCAAGCCGGTGGCCGGGCGGCCGGTCCGCCGCCGCAGGTCCAGGGGCGGGCGGCGGACCGCATGGAGCTCGTTGGGGTGCTGGATCGCATGTGTCATCCTGCTGCTTGTGATCCTGGCGATACTGGCCGTGCTGGCGTGGCAGCAGATGGCCGCGGTGATGGCCCCCCGGGCCGCACAGCCGCAATCGCCTGCCGGCCCGGGACAGACCCCGGAGGCAGCCGGCGTTACCAGGGATCGCGCACGCTCGTCGTGCTGGT
>JALGUI010000709.1 GCA_029820915.1 Candidatus Zipacnadia bacterium
CGACCTCAGGGTTGCGCGCGGCGATGGCTCGGTCATCCTCGAGGACGACTTCTCGCGAGTGCGCGCCGACGCGTGGCAGGGCATCGCCTCGGGCGACGTCCCGTCCTTCGAGGATGTGGGACTGCGCATCGCCATGGTGGACCTGCGGCTGGAGCAGTTCTGGCGCGGGGCCGGCAGCTACGACTTCGACGCCCTCGATCGCCAGGTCGCCGGCTTCGCCGCCCTGAACCCGGGGTGCCATCTCTTCATGCGGCTCATGCTCAATCCCCCCGGCTGGTGGACCGCGGCCCACGCCGAGGACATCGCCGTGTACCGCAAGCTGGGCGGCGGCGAGGAGGGCAGACTGAAGTACGCCTCCTTCTCCTCGCCGACGTGGCGCCGGGAGACGGGGGATGCCCTCGGTGACGTCCTGCGGCACGTGCTGGCCGGCGAGCACGCCGAGCGCTTCATCGGCTTCAACCTGCTCTACGCCTTCGGCCCCGAGTGGGAGCACCCGTGCAGCGACATGTTCCTCGACTTCAGTCCGGTCAACGTGAGCGCTTCATCGGCTTCAACCTGCTCTACGCCTTCGGCCCCGAGTGGGAGCACCCGTGCAGCGACATGTTCCTCGACTTCAGTCCGGTCAACGTGCAGCAGTTCCGCGCGTGGCTGCGCGAGCAGTACGCGAACGTCGAGGCCCTCGCGCAGGCGTGGCACCAGCCGGAGGTGACCTTCGACACTGCGACGGTGCCGCCGGTGGAGGATCGCGTGCAGGGCGACTTCTACGAGCTGATGGACCCCGCGCTCAAGGGCCGGCGCATCGCCGACTACATCCGCTTCACCGACGAGAGCGTGGTGGACGCCATCGCGCACATGGCCGGGATCGTCAAGGCCGAGACCGAGCGCGAGTGCGTGGTACTGGCGCATTACGGCTATCACTTCGAGGGCTACGACGGCTTCGACCGCGTCAACTACAACGAGCGCGGCCACCACGCGATCAGCCGCTTCCTGGGTCTGGAGGACATCGACGGGACCGGCTCCGCCTACCAGTACCGCGTGCGCCAGGCGGGCGGATCGACCGTCCCCATCACGACGGTGGCCTCGCTGCGCCTGCACGGCAAGCTCTACTGGCTGGAGGACGACACGCGCACGCACCTGTCCTCGCCCACCTCCAGCTACGGCCGCGCGCGCGACCTGTGGGAGAGCGTCAACATCCTCAAGCGCAACGCCGCCGCCGCCGTCGCTGAGGCGTCGCCCATGTGGTACCTGGACTTCGAGGGCCACTGGCACAACCACCCGGAGATCATGCGCACCGTCGAGCAGGTCCGGCGCATTGCCGATGAGGCGCTGACCAGGGACCGCCGCCGCAACGCCGAGATCGCCGTCATCGTGAACCAGCGCACCGTGCGCTACCTGCGCTCCTCGACCGCGTTGTGGCTGCCCGTGCTGTGCCACGAGTACTTCGAGGAGCTGCCCAGAATCGGCGCGCCCTTCGACTCCTACATCATCGAGGATCTGGCGCGCGATGACATGCCCGAGTACAAGCTCTACATCCTCCTGGACACCTTCGCCCTGAATGAAGGCGAGAAGCAGCTCCTGCGCGACAGGGTCCTCGGCCGCGGCCACACGGTGCTGTGGCACTACGCGCCGGGGTACATCACCCAGACGGGCCTGTCGGACGCGGCCATGAGCGAGATCACGGGCATCGAGCTGCGCGCGCTGGACGTCGGCGGCTCCCCGCGGGCCATGCTGTCCGACCTGCAGCACCCGATGACGCGCGATTGCCCCCCGGGGCTGACCTGGGGCACGAAGCTGCCCGTCGGGCCGATCATCACCTGCGCGGACCCGATCGCGCAGGTGCTGGGAATGCAGCACTGCGCGCCGGGCACGACGCCCGCCGGCAGGTTCAAGGTCGGCGATGTCTTCGAGCCCGCGCTGGCCGTCAAGGACATGGGCGACTGGACGTCGGTGTGGTGCGGTGTGCCTCCGATGCCCTCGACACTGTTGCGGAACATCGCCGCGGCGGCCGGGGTGCACATCTACGACGCGGCCGAGGACTTCGTGTGCGCCAACAACGTGATGGTGGCGGTGCACACTCGCTACGCGGGCGAGAGGACCATCCGCCTGCCGCGCCGCTGCCGCGTCGTGGACGCCTTCACCGGCGAGGAGATCGGGGCGGACATCGACAGCTTCACCGCCGACCTGCAGCGCTACGAGACGCGGATGTGGTGGCTGGAGTAGCCGGCGCGTGCCGCGGCGGGACGCGGCAGGCAGGATTGCGTGCGGGGCGGCTGGAAACCTGCCGAGAGACGATTGGTGCCGCCGCTACCGTGTCGGGAGAGGGATGGGCAACGATGGCGATCCGGCTGAACACCGAGCTGCTGAGGGACAGGACGCTGGAGCTACTCGGGGAGGTCGGGCTGAAGGTCGAGCATGACGAGCTGGCGGAGATCATGCTCGCGGGCGGGTGCTCGCGAGGCCCCACGGGTAGGATCCGCATCCCCAGCGCTCTGGTCGAGGACCTCGTCGCTCATCTGGCCCCGAGCCGCGCCGACGACGACGACGATCAGGAGCTGGTCCCGTGGTGCGGGCCGGACTGGGCGCACTGGATCATGTGGA
>JALGUI010000710.1 GCA_029820915.1 Candidatus Zipacnadia bacterium
CCGCCCGCGTTCGAGTTTGACGACGCCCTGAGGCGCGGGTACAATGCCACCGAACCCTCGCCGCGGAGGTGCACCATGAGCCGCTCCGAAGTCACCGAGGAGCAGATCCGCGAGGTCGCGCGCAGGATCGGGGAGCAGCCGGGCGTGGTGCAGGTCTGGCTGTTCGGCTCGCACGCCACCGGCACGGCCGGCCCGGACAGCGACGTGGACCTGCTGGCGGTGTACGAGGAGGAGCCCGATGCCATGCCGACCGTGCAGCGGCTGCGCCGGCTGCTCTTTGACCTTACCACCCCGGTAGACGTGCTGGTGATGGGCCGCGACAGATTCGAGCGGTCGCGGCACACGGTTGGCGCTCTGGCGAGTTTCGTAAGCCAGGACGGGAGGGTCGTTCATGGGCGCGCAGTCGCCGGACACCGCCGCTGAGACGGGACGCTGGGTCACCCGAGCCAGGCTCGATTTGGATAACGCCAAGGCGCTGTACGAGACACTGCCGGCGGCCTACGACAACGTCGCATTCCTGTGTCAGCAAGCTGTCGAGAAGCTCGTGAAGGCGTTCCTCGTCGCGCACGCCACGCCGTTCCCGAAGACGCATGACATCCGGACGCTGCTCGTCGGGCATGTCGCCGAGATCGAACCGGAGTTGGCTCTGGAGGCGCGGTTCGCCGATGAGCTGACGCCCTACGTGGTGGCCAGCAGGTACCCCGAGGGCTCTGCAATGGTCACGCGTGAGTGCGCCGAGGAACTCATCGCCCTTATGGATCGCGCCTGGGCGCTGTTCGAGCCACGCATCCTCGAAATCCTCGAGTGCGAGGAGACCGCCGACGACCCCGGTGCGTCCGAGGATGTTGACGACGGTTGATGTAGACGCAGTCGGCAGGCACATCGCGGGTAGTGTGGCGAGGTTATGGGAGGTGCGCAATGCCCCGCACTGCGGTGACGGATGAGCAGATCCGCGAGGTCGCGCGCAGGATCGGGGAGCAGCCGGGCGTGGTGCAGGTCTGGCTGTTCGGCTCGCACGCCACCGGCGCCGCCGGCCCGGACAGCGACGTGGACCTGCTGGCGGTGTACGAGCATGAGCCGGAGAGCCGGCTGGGCGCGCCATTCCCACTCGACATCCTCGTAACCGGCGCGGAGAGCTTCCGCAAGCACCGCCGGATCGTAGGGACGCTGGCGAATATGGTCGCCCACGATGGGCGGGTTGTCCATGAGCGTGTCTGACGACGTACGTTCCACGGTGTCCCAGTGGCTCGCCCGGACTCAGCTCGACCGCGAGGACGCGAGGATTCTCTTCGCGAATCGGTCGGCGAACTTCGGGAACGTCGCGGTCCCGTGCCAGCAGGCCGTCGAGAAGCTCATCAAGGCGTATCTTGTGCGGCACGCGGTCCGTTTTCCGAAGATCCATTATATCGCCCGGCTCCTTGAGGAACTGGTTACACCACTGGACGCCGATCTGGCCCAGGCAGCGGACTTCGCGGGCCAGTTGACTCCGCACGTGACGCTGTCACGTTACCCCGACGCGGGCGATGAAGTAGATCGGGACGTCGCTCGCGGCGCCATCGGCCTCATGGATCGCGCCTGGGCGCTGTTCGAGCCGCGCATCCTCGAGTTCCTCGAGGACCAGGAGACCGCCGACGACCCCGGCTGCGTCCGAGGATGTTGACGACGGTTGATGTGGACGCAGTCGGCAGGCACACCGCGGGTAGTGTGGCAAGGCTATGGGAGGTGCGCAATGCCCCGCACTGCGGTAACCGAGGAGCAGATCCGCGAGATCGCGCGCAGGATCGGCGAGCAGCCGGGCGTCGTGCAGGTCTGGCTGTTCGGCTCGCACGCCACCGGCACCGCCGGCCCGGACAGCGACGTGGACCTGCTGGCGATCTACGAGGGCGAACCCGATGTCCTGCGACGCATGCAGGAGCTGCAGGGGCTCTTCGTGCCTCGCAGCTTCGGCATGGATATCATGGTGATGAGTCGAGACGAGTTTGCGTTGACAGAGGACGTGCCGGGCGGCCTCGCCTACGTCGTCAAGCGGCAGGGGGAGGTCCTCCTTGACCGGGTGTCCTGACGAGGGGATGCGGCTTCTCGTGAGCCGCTGGGTGGAACGAGCGGAGGAGGACATGAGGGTCGCTCGCATTGTCATCGACCAGGCTCCCGGAGCCTCGCGCAGCGCGGGCTTTCACCTCCAGCAGGCTACCGAGAAGTACCTCAACGCCTTCCTCACGCTGTCTGCCTCGCAGCCCCCATTCATCCACGATCTGGAGGAGTTGCGCGCGCTTGTCGGCGAGATCGCCCCGGACCTTGCTGACGACATTGGTGCGCTCAGCGGCCTGAACCCGTTTGCGGTAGCTGGGCGCTATCCGACCTCCGTTCTAGCGCCGGGCGCACAACAGGCCGCCGCACTATTGCACACCGCCGAGCGCGTGCGCGCGGCGGTGATGGCGCGTATTGATGCCGCATTCGAGCCCGCCGACGCGCACGATCCCTCGGAGCCTGACGACGAGTGCGGTCGCCCTGAGCCCGATGTCTGACCTGCGCTACGTCGTCACGACCTCGCGCCGGACGGACCCCGGGCTCACCGCGGCTGCGCGCGCGTGGGCCGAGCGTCTTGGCGTCCCCTTCGTCCGGCGCGCCGCGCGGGGCCTCGCAGCGCTGTGCCGCGAGGAGGGCGTGCACGCGGCGCTCACCGTGACGCCCGTGCGCGTCGGGCTCGTGATCCCCGCCGAGGGCGTCGAGTACTTCTTCCACCCGAGCATGGCGCGCACCCGCATCCGCAATATCCGCGACGGCACGGGCGACCCGATGGTCGCCGCCATGCAGCTCAAGGCGGGCGACACCGTGCTTGACTGCACGCTCGGCCGCGCCTGCGACGCCACGGTCGCCTCGTGGGTGGTCGGCGAGGCGGGCCGCGTGGTCGGCTATGAGGCGGACCCGCTGGTCGCCGCGCTCACCATCGAGGGGCTGCGCGACTACGAGGTCGAGGGCCGGGGCGTGCAGGAGGCCATGCGGCGCATCGACGCCCGACACGGCGACTGCGTCTTCGAGGAGACCATCGCGGACTCGCAGGCCATGCAGCCACTGAGGCGCATCGGTGTGCATCGCCCCATGGCCCCGGCGACCTTCGAGCAGGCCCGGCGCGCAACGCGCAGGGCCGTCGTCATCAAGCAGCGACGCGGCGGGGCGATGCCGGCGCTCAACGGCCTGCGTGACACCGTCACCGGCGGCGGCAGCAGCATCGAGTACGTCGTGCTCGATCCCGTCTGACCGGCGGAAGGCCCTGCCCCCGGCCATAGCGAACCCTCGTGTCGGCGGAAACCCAGCGCTCACGCGAGGTGGCGCACATGACCCCCCGAGACATCCCTGCGATCGGCATCGGCATTGTGGGCTTCGGCTTCATCGGCAGGATCCACACCTACGGGTTCCGCAACGTTCCGCTGTTCTATGACCCTCCGCCCGCCATCCCGCGCATGGTCGGCGTGTGCACGTCGCGCGAGGAGACGGCCGCGAAGGCGCGAGAAGTCGGCGGCTTCGAGTTCGCCACCACGCGCTTCGAGGACCTGCTCGAGCGCGAGGACATCGACATCATCGTGGTCGCCACGCCGAACGATCTGCACCGCGAGCAGGTCGTCGCCTCGCTGGAGGCGGGCAAGCACGTCTACTGCGACAAGCCGCTGACCCTGACCCTGGACGACGCGCACGCCATCATGGCCGCCGTGCGGGCCCACCCCAAGCTGGTCCACGGGATGGCCTTCCAGTGCCGCTTCGCGCCCGCGACCATGCGCGCCCGGCAGCTCATCGAGGAGGGCTTCCTCGGCGAGGTCTATCACTTCCGTGGCGCCTACCTGCACGCCGGCTACACCGACCCGAGCCGGCCGATGAGCTGGCGCCTGGGGCCGGGCGGCGGCTGCCTCGCCGACCTGGGGTCGCACATCATCGACCTCATGCGCTACCTGCTCGGGGACTACGACAGCGTGCGCGGGACGCTCGAGCGCTGGATCGACGAGCGGCCGCTCGCGGGCGATCCCGACACGCTGGCGCCGGTCGAGGTGGACGACTACGCGTGCCTGCAGGCGCGCATGCAGTCGGGTGCGCTGGGCTTCATCGAATCGTCGCGCTTCGCGACGGGGACCCAGGACGGCGTCTCCTTCGAGATCTACGGCGAGCGCGGCGCGCTGCGCTGGAGCATGATGGACCCGAACTTCCTCGACGCCTACGACGCCACCGCGCCCGGCGGCGACTTCGGCGGCATGCAGGGCTTCACGCGCATCGCCACCGTGCAGCACTATCCCGCGCCCAGCGCGCTGCCCTCGCCGAAGCTTCCCGTGGGCTGGACGCGGCTGCACATGCACTCCGTCTTCGACTTCCTGCAGGCCGTGCGCGATGGCTCGCCGGGCACCGCGACGCTGGCGGACGGCGCCAGGGCGCAGGCCGTTGCTGAGGCCGTGCACCGCTCGCACGACACGGGGCGCTGGGAGAGTGTGCCGGAGATCTGAGGCGCCCG